>NZ_JBKVCZ010000132.1:0-17682 GCF_046966825.1 Hungatella sp.
CCCTGAGCCTGGATCTCCGGCTGTTTTAATGTGTTCACCACATTTCCGCCGGTACCGCTTCCCTGAGTGGCCCCTGGGCCTGCGGAAGTACCCGGCCCTGTCGGGTTTCCCGTTCCAGTGGAAGTTCCCGTTCCTGTCGAGGTTCCCGTTCCCGTCGAAGCTCCCGGGCCGCTCTGGGTATTATCCCCGCCAGGTCCCGCTGTCTCCGGCCCTGAAATTCCGTTATTCGATCCGCCGCTTATGGGCGGGACGATCGGAATATCACCGAAGGCCGGTACGGAAGCCAAAAGGCTTAAGCTGATTGCAATGCTCCATATTCTGTTAAAGCGTTTTACCATGTCTGTTTCTCCCCGTGTCATCCTGTATTCTGTATTATGTACAATAACCTTTATCCTGCATCGGCACACAGCACGGTCCGCTGTCCCGCCTTAGGCCGGACAACTGCCAGGTAAAATCTTATATGCCGATTTTTATCTGTAGTATTTCCTTGTTTCAATCCACGCTCGATAATTTCACAGAGTGCGACTACATCTTATAGATGCGCGGCTTGACTTCATGTCAGCGAGGGATACCGATTTTTCTCTGCCCGCCACTGCCGTTAAGCTTGTTTTTGGCGTTTCATCCCTCCACCTGCAGAGGTGGGGGAATTCTCGCTTGTTTCCTTAAACAGTATAGCACAAAATTGCACGGATACGGATTAAAATTTTCTTACAATAAGAGCGCACGCCCGGCGGAGGCCGGAACCGGATAATCCGGTCCCTGTCTGCGCCAGGCGTGCTCATTTTATGCCTTATCTTTTTTTACTTTCTGCCTTATGGGCGTTTTTCCACATGGCCCAAATCACGCTGGCCACGCATATAGAAGAAAAGCAGCCGCTCACAAGTCCGAATAACAGAGGCAGGGAGAATTCAAAAATAGACTGGATCCCAAAATGCCACGATGCAATCACCAGGATCAGTACGCTGATGCACGTCGTCAGCGAGGTGTGCAGCGACCGACCAAGACTCTGGGATACGCTGGTATCCACCAGCTCGTCGATATTTTTACACTTATGAAGATTCATGTTCTCTCTGATCCGGTCATAGATGACGATCGTATCATTGATGGAGTAACCGATGATGGTCAGTACCACCGCCACAAACGCGTCATTCAGCGGAATTGCAAAGATCAGGAACGCGCACAGCACGATCAGCACATCGTGGATCAGCGCGATCACCGCAGATACTCCCGCAGAAAGGCCCGAAAGGATGGAAAACCGGATCCAGACATACACCGTTATCAGTACCGCCGCCAGAACCATGGCGATCACGGCGTTGTGGAGCGTCTTCTGCCCCATATACGGCTGAACCGCATACGTCTCCGACAGGGTCGCCGTAAAGCCCTCCTGATAGCCGTTTAAGATCTGCGTCACGTATTCCTGGCTCTCCGGGCTGATGCCTTCCTGCCCTGCAAAGGTCAGAACCATGAACTGTTTTCCAAGGCCATCCTCCTTTGTCAGGCGGACATTTACATTTCTTCCGGTCTCGCCGGATACCTTGGCAGCGACGGCGTCGGAATTCACATCGGCCGCGCCCTCGATCTCATACTTTAACGTCGTTCCGCCCGTAAACTGGGTGTCCAGGCTCACTCCGTTCTTCATAAATCCCAGCACGCCGGCCAGGAGCATACAGATGGAGATGGCAAACCATATGTATTTCCGTTTCATGATCGGATAAATCTTCTGGTTCTTCTTCACCTTATACCACTTCAAATCGTGGAATCTGCCTTCCCGTATGATGGAAAGAAGCACAGTCCTGGAGAACCAGACGCCCACCACCAGGTTGATGATCAGACCCACAAGCAGCGTATAGCCGAAGCTCAGCATGGTGCCTGAACCGAAGAACATCAGGATTATCGCCACGATAGCGCTCGTCAAGTTTCCGTCCAGCACGGAAGAGAATGCCCTCTTGTATCCCCGTTTGACCGCCTCGGTCAGCGAAACGCCGTTTCCAAGCTCCTCACCGATACGCTCGCTGATGATAATGTTGGCATCCACCGCCATACCTATGGTCAGTATGATACCGGCGATACCGGGCAGTGTCAGCGTATACTGCGGGATCGAGATCGCCAGCAGCTGTATGGAGGTCTGAAGAATCAGGCCAAAGCATGCCACCATTCCCGGCAGGCGGTACATGGCGATCATGAAAATACAGATACAGAAGAACGCTACCACACCTGAAAATACCATGATATTCAAGGCATTGGAGCCCAGGCTCGGGCTGATGGTGCTGAAGTTCTTCGTCTCCATGGCATACGGCAGGGCACCCGCATTGATCTTGTCCGATAAGCTCTTTGCGGACGCATACGACTCCATGCCGTTAATCACGGCGTTGCCGCCCGTAATCTTGTCCTGAACCACCGGATTGGAGATCAGCTCCTCATCCATGTAGATTCCCATGCGGCGGCCTACCAGTTTACCGGTGGCATCGGCAAATTTGTCCGCGCCGTCCTTTGTAAACTGCAGCTCCACCTCATATTTTTTAATTCCGGTCTGGTCCGAATACTCTACGGGCCGGCTGGTGGAGATGTCCCTTCCTTCCAGCATTACAGTGCCGCTCTCATCACGGAAGGTCAAATTGGCCATGTCGCCCAGTTCCGCGATGGCAGCCTCCGGCTTAAAATCCTTTTCGTCGGATTTCCACGGAAAACGGACGATTACATAACCCTTTTCATTATCCGTTGTCACCTCGCGGTCCGTGATATTCTTATCATCCAGTCTCGTCTCGATTATATTCCTGGCCGCTTCGATCTCATTCGGCGCGGGATTCCGGTCTAAGCCCACTGGCTCAAATACGGCCTCGACGCCGCCCCGGATATCGATTCCAAATCTCATGTCCCCCGCGCCCTTAATGTCTTTTCCAAGGCCGAAGCATGCGGTATAAACCGCAAGGATGACGATTACCGTCAGGATTCCAAGTGTTTTCTTTCCTGGTTTCATAGTGCTCTCCTTTTCGTCTCATCGCAGAGTGTGTTTGAAAATTCATTTCCGCCATCTGCACGCCCCACTTTGTGGGAGCCCCCGCCCCGATTCAGTCAGCGTAGCCCACTACGCCTCCTTCATCGGGGTGAGACCTCCCGCAAAGTGTGACGCACATCTGACGAAAAGCAATTTTCAAACACACTCCAGTCTTCTTATCGTCATTCATTATAGACTGTTATGAGAGAAAATGGTGCTAAGAAACCATTAAGATTTTCCCCGGTCCCTCCACCAGCGCTCTTCTTCCAGTTCCTTCCGGATCTCCTGTATGAATAAAAGCAGCACAACGATGGATATGGACCCCATGATCCCCATCAGAATCTTCACTGACACATCACCTCTTTACAATTTCATAATATTTTTTAGAAGTAACCCCATAGATCACCCCGTAAAAGACAGCAAACAGCAGTACCGCCCCGGCCGTGGACACGGCAAACAGCCCGACATTCCGCAGATTCAGCAGTGCCAGCAGCCTTGCGATCATCGGAAATGCGAAACAGATATGGACAGCGGCCGTAACCAGAGGCAGAAAGAACATGGTGAGCATCTGGGAACGGATGGCGCTCTTGATCTCGCGGGCCGACAGCCCCACATTCTGCATGATTTCAAACCGCTTCTTATCCTCGTAGCCCTCGGATATCTGCTTGTAATAGATAATCAGCACCGTCGCCATCACGAACAGCGTTCCCAGAAACAGTCCGACGAAGAACAGCCCTCCGTACAGGTAGAAAAAGGACCCCCGCTCCATGGCTGCGGATTCGAGGCGGCAGGTCAATCCCAGACCATTTAACCGTTCCTCCAGATCTTTGTACAGTCTGGCAGAACCCTCTTTGCCGTCTCCGGCGTCGAAGGCCACATAGTAAATGGGTCTGGATTTCGCCTCCCCGTAGGCCTCGGCCTGCTTTTTCTCCATCTCCTCCAGCTGGGAAAAGTTCGGCAGAACGATATGAAGGCTTCCCACTGACCCCATGGCGTCCATACCGTCCTCTACGGTCTGGCCTTTTAAGCCGGCGACATCGTACCGTCTTCCGAAGATGGAAAATGTATCCCGGTCGTAACGCATCCCATCCGCAAGCACCATCACCTGATCATCACGCAGGCTGACATTTTGCCCTGAAATCCGGTTATAGTCCTCCAGAGTCATGAAGAAGAGATAGTCCAGGCTGTTGTAGTCCGCCAGATTCTCCTCCCTTACCTCGTAGCCGTCTCCCGTATCCACTGCGGCAAAGCTGACATAGCGGTAGCTGACAAGCCCTTTTGCGGTCTCCCCCGCATCCTTTAAGGCACTCTCCACAATCCCGTCGGTCTTCGCGGCCGTGTCGTCGGAATAATCGTACACCGTCACCACGTAATCCCGTTTAAAACGGTTTCTCATCACATCGTCCAGTCCCACATAGAGGGAAACCGTGGAAGAAAGCATGACTAAAACCGCTGTTGACAGAAGGCAGATCACAGACAGACCGGCCGCATTCTGTTTCATCCGGTATATCATACCTGAGACAGAGATGAAGTGGCGCGTCTGATAATATAGCCTTTATTCTTTTTCAGCAGTTCAGTGCGTAACGCTTCCCCATAAAAGAGGCCGGTACCGGCAATCACGAACAGAACCGCGATGAAGAAGGCAAAAATGATCATCGCTGTCCGCTCCGTCGAGACAGCAATCCAGTACCCCGCCGCCAGAGAAATGACACCCAGCACAGCCAGCAGCCACGGCGCCTTTGGCTCCCGCTCCCCCGCCTGCTTTCCCGCCAGCATCTCCACCGGCCTCGCCTTTGCGACCTGCCATATATTATAGAAGAGAATCACCAGAAATATGACGCCAAAGAGCTTCACACACGCAAAAGCCGCCTCCGGGACAAAACTGAAATCCCAGGAAATATCCAGTTTCATCAGGCGGTACAGCAGCAGCGCAAAGACCCGGTACAGCAGAAAACCGAGCAGAATCCCGGACACCAGGCTCACCGCCGCCGTAAGCAGCGTCTCGATCGCCATGATCCGGGCCAGATGCTTTTTCCCCATGCCCAGGACCTGAAACAGCCCGAATTCCTGCTTTCTCCGTTTCACCAGAAAGCTGTTGGTGTAAATGAGAAACATTACGGAGAACACGGCCATGACCACGCAGCCAAGTATCAGAATAAATGCCATGGAGCCGCCTCCCCGCATACGGGCAAAGCCCGGATTCACCGTCAGGGAAGAGATAATATAATACATCATCACGGAGCCGATGCAGGTCAGAAGATACGGAACCGTGACGGCTGAATTTTTCTTTAAATTCTGAATGGCCAGCCTTGTGTAAAACAGGTTATTCATCGCGGCCACCTCCCGCCTCTAAGACGGCCAGAGTATCGGAAATGCGCTGGCACATCTCCTCCGTCATTTCGCCGCGGTAGAGCTGATGGAACACCTCCCCATCCTTGATAAACAGCACCCGTTTTGCATGGCTGGCCGCCTTGACGCTGTGGGTTACCATCAGGATGGTCTGCCCCTCCCTGTTGATTCCTCCGAACAGATCGAGAAGCTGGTCGGATGCCCGGGAATCCAGCGCGCCCGTAGGCTCATCCGCCAGAATGATCGCCGGATCCATCACCAGGGCCCTGGCAACCGCCGCCCTCTGCTTCTGGCCTCCCGAGACCTCATACGGAAATTTCTTCATAAGCTCCTTAATCCCCAGCTTTCCCACGATGGGGTCCGCCTTCTGTTTCATTTCCCCGTAGCTCTTCTTTGCCAGAACCATGGGCAGATAGATATTGTCCTCCAGAGAAAACGTATCCAGCAGATTAAAATCCTGAAACACGAAGCCTAAGTGGTCTCTGCGGAACGCAGCCAGCTCTCCCTCCGGAATCGTTTTCATATCTCTTCCGTTTAAGAGGACGGCGCCTCCGGTAGGTTTGTCAAGAGCGGCTAAAATGTTTAATAGTGTGGTTTTCCCCGATCCTGACTCTCCCATGATCGCGACGTATTCTTCCTTTTCCACCGTAAAACTGACTCCGTTCAGTGCATTTATCTGATTTCCTCCGAAACGGGTGGTATAGACCTTTTTTAATTGATTCACTTCAAGCAATGGCATAATGCTGCCTCCTTTCCTATGACAGCAGTATATCAGACGGGAAAGAGCGGCCGCCATCGATGAGGCTAACATTTTTCTGCGTATCCTTACAAAAATGTAAGGGAAGCTTAAGGACCGCATTCCGGTGGTATACTGAAATCACAAACAGATCGTTATCCATGCAGCGGAAGGAGGTATTTCCATGTACAGCAGTTTTGAACAGCGCGCGCGCCAGAGGGGCGCCTACACCATTCAGGAATTTGAAAACACCCATGGACGCCCTGGCAAATCCCGCACGCCCATATCCGGATATAACCCCAAAAAAGCCATGAAACAGGCGGAAAAAGCGTATTTGGAATCCATGGGAATCCATAAGAAATCCCTGTTTCAAAGGATTAAGGGGCTATTTATTTCATAGGCCGGTTTCAGAATCCTCTCTATTCCGGTATAAATTTCGTCATATCCAGGTACAGCTTCACTTTCGTCCCCACTCCTGGTTCCGATTCGATCACCATCTCGTGCGCCAGACGGGTCATGACCTTTTTGCACAGATAGAGGCCGATTCCCGTCGATCCCTGACCCGCTCGGCCGTTACAGCCCGTATACCCGTTCTCGAACACCCTGGGGATGTCCTCCGGGGTGATTCCTCTTCCCGTATCTTCGATCACCAGCGTCCGTATGACTTCCCCCGCCTTACGTTTTGCCGAGTTCCGTTCTGAGGGACTTTCCGTCTCCTGATAGACCGAGATTCTGCCGCTCTCCGTGTACTTTAACGCATTGGACAGAAGCTGTTCTATGACGAACAGAAGCCATTTTTCATCGGTCCGCACCAGACAGGCTGCGGGTCTGTAATCGAGTGCAATCTTTTTCCGGATAAATACCGGAGCATACTTGTGAATGGCTTTTTTGACGATGGCGTCCAGCGAGCATTCCCGGATGACAAGATCGGCGGAAGGGCTGTCCGCCCGCAGGTACTGAAGCACCATTTCCACATACTGTTCGACCTTAAAAAGCTCATTGGACAGCTGGCTGTGGTCCGTTTCTCCGCCAGGGTGTGTTTGAAGAATCAGGTTCATGGCCGCGATGGGGGTCTTTACCTGGTGAACCCACATGGTATAATAGTCCTTCATCTCCGTACGCTTCTCCTCTTCCTCCCGAAGCAGCCGGTCCCTCTCCTCATAGGAAGAGGCGAGAAGCCTCCGGTACAGAAGCTCCAGCTGATCGGAGGTCTCCTCAAAGGGTTCCGCATACCCCGTCTTCTGGGCCGCCATTCGCTCTAAGTCCCCACATTTTTTGCAGTAACGGGAAAAGCTTCGGACGGACAGAAGGAGCCCCGGCACCGCTCCCAGAATCCAGGCGTAGAGCACCGCCTCCACGGGAAGACGGTACAGCCAGAATACGGCCGCACACAGGATTCCGCCGCAGACGCCCGCCGTAATTACCGTACGGTTCCTTTTTAAATAGAGGCCTGTCAGAGACAACAGCTTTCTTCCCTTCATTTTACCATGTACCCCATGCCTTTCTTCGTGACAATGAAATCCTCAAGGCCAACGCCGTCCAGTTTCTTCCGGAGCCGGTTCACATTGACGGTCAGCGTATTGTCGTCCACATAGCTGTCCGTCTCCCACAGCCTCGTCATCACCTCTTCCCTGGAGACGGTACGCCCCGCCTGTTCCATGAGAAGCTTAAGAATCCGGAATTCATTCTTGGTCAGTTCCACTTTCGTCTCCTGATAAGTCAGAGTGGCGTCATTGATGTTCAGGACTGCTCCGCCGTGTTCGATCAGGTGGTGATCCCCTGCAAAATCATACGTCCGCCTGAGCATAGCCTGGACCTTGGCCGTCATCACATTCAGATCGAAGGGCTTTGCTATAAAATCATCGCCTCCCATGGAAACCGCCATAATAATATTCATGTTGTCGGACGCCGAGGACAGAAAGATCACGGGCACATTGGAAAGCTTTCGAATCTCTCCGCACCAGTAACAGCCATTAAAGTATGGCAGCAGGATGTCCATCAGGACGAGATGCGGTTCGAAGGCCGCAAATTCGGCCAGCACATGCTTCAAATCCTTCACACAGGCCGCCTCATAGCCCCACTCCCGCAGGTGATTCTGCACGGTTCTGCCGATTACCTCATCATCCTCGACAATCAGTATCTTATACATTGGCCGCCTCCTCATTTACTTTCGTTCCCTATTCTACCAGCCAAATCTTAATTTTTTCTTTAAATATTTCAGAAGCTTTGCTAAGGAACTGTTCTGTTTTAAAACCGTATGGATTATTAATGAAAATGTAAAGAAGTCCGAAACCGGAAGTGGTATACTAAAACTAAGAAGAAAGGGGGATTTGACCATGATTACCATATTTAACCGCAAAGAGCTGTACTCCGGTTTTTCCATGGTGGAATGCTCCCGTATCGGACGGATTCTGAAAAAGAATAAGATTCCTTATATCATAAAGGAATGCGATTTGAATCCGATCAGACCGGGATTCATTTCCACATCCGCCCCCATGATACAGACAAAGCCCATAAGAGAATACTATTTATACGTAGAAAAAAAAGATTACGAGGAAGCCAGCTTTCTGCTCACCTGTGAAGAGGGCTGCGTCTGACCTCCCCAGCCCCGGAACGTACTGCATGGATCACGCAGTGCCTGATAACGCCTTTCATACAAAAGGCCGGGAAACCAAAGTATGCTTCTTTGGTTTCCCGGCCCTCTCTCTGCCTTGCGGCAGCGGTCTTTTGCCTCGTCATTCCAGCTGTTCGCGGTACTCCTTCTGCATCTCCTCCAGACGGTCCAGCGCCGTATTTAAAATATAGGCGTGGTCGAAAGCCAGCGCTTCCGTGTCATTCACATCGATCGCAGGCAGCAGTTCCGCATGTATATCCTTCTTCCACATGAGTCCCATGTGGGTATATCCTTCCGTAATCCGGTATCCGATAAAAATATGGCGTTCCTCGTTCTCCACAGTCAGGGCGTATGTCGCACCATCTGCCAGATCCGACAGCTTCTTTTTCTTAACCTGAAACCACACGGCCTCCTTTGCATCGTCTCCTGCGACCGGATTCAGTTCGTCCTTCGGCACAACCGCCATATACGATACAGAGATAATCCGCGTCCGCGGGTCACGTTTTACACTGCCCCATGTATAGAGCTGTTCCATGCAGACACCGGTGATCCCGGTCTCCTCCTCCAGCTCTCTGGCCGCGGCTTCCTCCAGCGATTCGTCCATATTCACGAATCCGCCCGGCATGGCCCACTGGCCGATACATGGATGGTTCCTTCTGCGGATCAGCAGAAGCTCCGGGTCCTCATCCTCTGCCTCCGGATCGACTGCAAAAATCAGCATATCCACAGTCACCGACGGCCGCTCATAATTTCCTGGCCTGTACTGTGCTAAGAATTCTTTCTCGGTCAGCCCATCTTCATTCTTCAGTTCCATAGGAATTCCTCCTCCCCGGTCCCTGCGGCCCGGCTTTAAAAAATAACAGAATTAAGCGCTCCCAAAACGCCCACACTGGCCAGTCCCATAATGACTCCGGCAAGAAGTACGCCTCCCATGACTGCGAGGATACTGGATTTGAAGTCGATGTCGAGAAGGCTGGCTGCCAGCGTACCGGTCCACGCGCCCGTACCTGGAAGCGGGATTCCTACGAACAGCAGCAGAGCGACAAACAGCCCTTTGCCTGCCTTCGCCTGCAGCTTCTCGCCGCCGTGCTTTCCTTTTTCCAGACACCACGTGAAAAATCCGCCGATCACGGGCTTGTCCGCTCCCCATTCTAAAACCTTTCTGGCAAATAAATAGATGATCGGAACCGGGAGCATGTTTCCGATAATGGCGATGATATACGACTCTAAAAGAGGCAGGCCCATCACCTGGGAATAAGGAATGGCGCCGCGAAGCTCAATGAGCGGTACCATGGAAATAAAAAAAACCATTATATAACGTTGTAACATCCTGATATTCCTTTCCTATAAAAAGTCTGCCATTATACTATACACAAAGATCGGGATCCTTACAACCTTTTTAGAAAAAGATAATAAATTTATGCGGAAAATTAATACGGGAAACCGCTGATTCAGCCGTTCCCCGTAGAGACGTATTTCAGATTTACCGCTTATTTGTAACCCAGTCCCGGCAGGATATTTTTCGGATAATCCAAAAACAGCATATCCGCCTTGTCGTCCAAATAGTGGCGGTTCGGATGGATAATCACCAGCCACCGTCCGGTAAAATATTTCACGTAGTTTCCGAATACCTCGGAGTCCAGCGTCGTTCCGAGAAGCAGAAGGACCTCTGCCTTCGATATTTCATTGGAGGTCTTCGTCATCAGGCGGCTGTCCACCATCTCACCGAACAGCGATACCTGCGGGCGGATCGGGATGTCGCACTTGTCGCAGAGAAGTATCTTTTTCGCATCCCGCACCTGCTCCATGGTGTATTCCCTGCCGCAGTGCGGACATTTATTCTCATAGATCGTCCCGTGAAGATTCACCACGTTTTTGCAGCCGGCTCTCTGAGCCTTTGCATAAATGTTGCTGGTGATGAGACACTGCAGCTTCCCGGCCCGTTCCATCGCTGCCAGTGACGGACCGGAATCCGTGTCCTCCGGCGGATTCTCCAGCATCTCTTTCTTATAGAATTCAAAGAAAAACTCGGGCCGTGTATTATAGAAGGCGCTGGAAAAGATCTCTTCCGCAGAATATCCGTACTTCGTCTCGATATCATAGGCTTTATCGGGATTCTTTACCCCTATAAAGCCGCCCTCCTCCATCATGCCGGAGCCGCAGATGGCCACCGTGTACCTGCTCTCATCGAGAATTTCCCTCAGTTTTGAAATCTTACCTTCCATAATAAAACCCTCCCTTCAAAGCTTCTTGTACTGCTCTGTTTTATGATAATATTATACTATGAAATAACAGTATTTTCCATGTTATATTCTATTTATTTTCTCTTTTTTCTTCCCATACTTTATTCGTGCGGCAAATCCCTGTTTTCCATACAATTGCACAGTGTATTCGATCCCTGAAAATGCAAAATGCCGATACCATGGACTAATTTAATCTTATCCATGGAAATCGGCATTTTGCATCGGCACATTTAACCTCTTACATCGGTTTTCTCTTCGTATTCGGTCCCATACCTTCCCGGCGTGAATTATGGGTCTGATTCTGGTTTTCCGTCTTTACCTTCTCGGTAATGCTGTTGAAGGTCTCGTTAGATTTCTTCTGCGCCAGTTTTTCCTGCTGGTCCTTGTCCATTTTTATCACCTCACGGATAGTATGAGCCGGACAGGAGCATTGTACTCATGACCGCAGAAATGGGAGCTTAAACTTTCGTAATAAAAATCTTAACATTTCGTTAACCCCCTTGTACTCTCTAAACTGGTGTGATATAATCCACGGAAGTTGGTAATATATATCAATAGTATCAGAATCTGACAACTCACACCTAACAACAGAAGGGGTTGATCTTTTATGAAAAATCTGCTTCACAAGTACAGGCACGCATGGGTTTTATGCTACGCTTTCATCTATATTCCCTGGTTCGTTTATTTAGAGAAGACGGTGACGAGCAATTATCACATCATGCACGTCGGGCTCGATGATTATATTCCGTTCAATGAATACTTCATTATTCCTTACATGCTCTGGTTCGCCTATGTGGCGGGCGCAGTCCTTTATCTGTTCTTTACAAATGTTAAAGATTATTACAAGCTTTGCACCATGCTGTTCACCGGAATGACCATCAGCCTTCTGGTATGCACCATATTTCCGAACGGAACGGACTTCCGGCCGGTCATTAATCCGGATAAGAATATCTGCTCCGCCATCGTAGCGTGGCTCTATTCCACCGACACGTGCACCAATGTATTTCCTAGCATTCACGTATATAATTCCGTCTGCGTCCATATCGCAGTCAGCCACAGTGAACGGCTTAAGAAGTATCGGTCCGTACAGATTGGTTCCTTTGTCTTAATGGTTTCCATCTGTCTGGCTACAGTTTTCTTAAAACAGCACTCCGCGTTCGACGGTCTGGGAGCGGTCATGATGGCATACGTCATGTTCCAGTTTATCTACACGGACGGTTACGTCACCAGCAGAAAGAAAGTCACGCAGAAAGCTATCAGTTAATACGAAACGGTCACCCGGCGCCAGTCGTTCGGGCCGCCATAACAATCAAGAGCCTTCAGCCGATCCGATCGGCTGGAGGCTCTTTTTCACTTTATAATTATGCAGATCAGTTAAAACCAAAGAATTTCTGTGTAATCTTGTATCCTGCAATGGAAAACTTACGGCCGCTCTTGCCCGGAAGGTTCGTTCCCTGTCCCAGGAATCCCCATCTCAGCCGGAGATACAGCGTGAGATTCAGCTTGCGCAGATACTGCCACAGCTCCTTCTTCTTCGCCATGTTCTCCTCTGTCCCGGACTTGATCGCCAGTATGGAGGAAACCGTCATCATAATCTCGAGATAGCGCACCATGTAGCGGCGGAGCTTGCGTTTCTTCAGCTTCGTGACGTCGCAGTAGCCAAGCATCAGCTTCGTCACGCGGATCTGCTGGTCGATTCGGCCGATCATGACCTCCTCGTTCACCGACTGGTCTTCTCTTCCGATAAAATACCGGTAAAAATTCACATTTAAGTAGTACATGGTCTTTACATGAGGAAGCGGCTGGTATACGAAAATATTATCCACATAGAATGTATGCTTTGGAAGCTCTAATCCGCATTCCCGCAGAAGTTCCGTGCGGTAAATGACGGAATGCATCAGAATATACTGGCCCAGCATGAAGACCTTCACATCATCCCAGGTAAACAGTTCGTTCTGCGGAAGCGCCGTCCGGTAGTTCATAACCTTTTTTCGCTTCGCGCCCTGTTTCTCATAGACAAAGTTGCTGATCAGCATGTCCAGCGTCTCCTCGCCGCATACAAACCGGCGAAGGGTCGAGAGTATCTCCTGATAGGCCGCCTCATCCACCCAGTCATCACTGTCCACAACTTTATAATAAATGCCCTCGGCATTGCGAAGTCCTGTATTAACTGCCTCACCGTGTCCGCCATTCTCCTGATGGATAGCCCGGCAGATACCCGGATACTTTCTTTCATATTCATCTGCTATCTCCGCCGTACGGTCCTTTGTGGAGCCGTCGTCGACAATCAGAATCTCCACCTCGTCGCCTCCCGGCAGAAGCGATTCGATGCAGTGCCTCATATAGGCCTCTGAATTATAGCATGGAATTGCAATGGATAATAACTTCACACTTCTTCCTCCTTTATATTCGTCTTACGTTCTATTCTGATCAAACAAAAAACCGAGAGAACAACTGCCAGCGCAAGTGCGGTATAAAACGCAAACGCCGACCTTTTCTCCGCCAGAATCCCAAGTCCTGTATTCACAATAACAATCGATGTAACATTTGCCGCAGCATGAAATACCCAGGGAGCGGCCAGTGTCTGAAAACGCTCATAAAGCCATGCCATAACCAGCCCCAGAAGAAATGCATAGACACCCTGAAGCAGATTGCCATGGTAAAGCCCAAACAGTGCGGCCGATATCAGGGCGGCCGGCCAGAACGCCAGCCGGTCTCTTAACGGAGCGAACATCAGCCCCCGGAATATCATCTCCTCCGCCGCAGGTATCACCAGCCCTGCCCCGAGTATCTGAATCAAAAACGGAGGGGAGTAAAGCGCTTCCCCGACCTCTTCGAAACCGGGAGACCACTCCGGCAGCGGTGTTAAACTAATCATATTATTGACAGATAAACATATTCCAATTCCCAAAAGGATAAGGATGGGAAGGCAGCCCTGAAACCGAAATGGTATGGGCGGCATCACGCCCCGTCTGGCCTGATCGAACCGGTAAGGCCAGTAATAGAGTACCGGAAACGTGACCGCGGCACCCAGCAGAGTGCACATCAGAGCCTGTAACGGCAGAGTCAGCGCGATGACACCCGTCACCAGACTGTAAAACACAAGCGGAAGTATCAGGTACAGAACCACCATCAATCTCTAACCTCTCTTTACCTATATTAATATGAACATTATATCATTTCTTAGCAATATATCCAGCCCCAATTTTCTAAATTATTCCTTATCATTTCCTGATTTTTATGTCCGGTTCCCACCGCAGCGCCGGTATGACAAGGGCCGGCGGGCGCTTTATACAGTGACGGCAGCCCGGCACACAATCCTGTAAAAATAAGAACTGGTTGCTTTTTCTTTGTCCAGATAATATAATCCCGTCTTTGACAGTAAAAAAAATCAAACACCGTTGGAATCCTTATTCTATAAAGGTTTCACAGCGGTGTTGCTTTGTTTTCAAGTATAGTCTTTTTTCCCTTTTAGGGCACGGCTGAAAGTTTTTATTACACCTGTTCACAGGAGCTAATGACTCTTCCTGCTGGCAAGAGAACTGGTTTCACCTTTGCTTACTGAGTTTTTCAATGGTTTTCATCCGGCTTTTCGTGAGAAATTCATAGTCAGTGGCAAAACCAAGGAGTTCATGCAGTCTATCTGTCAGTTCTGTTACTTCATAAACAGGTATGAATCCCTGCCCTTGAACATCTGCAAACTTAAACGATCTTAACGTGTCTAAGATTTCGCAGCAGGTGTATGTTCCACCCAGCTTTTTTTCTAATAAGCGGTAGACTAAAAGCGATAGAAAACAAATCAGAAAGTGAGCCTGTATACAGTCTTCTCTACGAACATAAACTGGCCTTGCTTCAAAATCTGTCTTCATAATCCGGAAGCATGCTTCTATCTGCCATCTTCCTTCACTTACTTTCAAGAGGTCAGCAGGATTATCATCAAAAAGGTCGGTGCAGACTGCATAGAGACCGTCATACCGTTCTTCCTCCGCTATTTTTGATTCATCTAAAAAATACAGGATATCAGCTTTTTCGCCGTCCTTTGTAACCGCTGCCTTATCAATAAAACGTGCCGGGTCATTGGGATTTTTGCTTGTTTTTTTATGATTTCCGTCTTTTAACATATGAAGCGCACGATCTACCTGCTTTGTACGGATTTCTTTCTGGTAGGCTGCATATTTAGGGGAGTAGGTGATAAGCAGCCGGTTCTCAAGTTTTTTTGTACTGTAGGGTTCTTCTTTGTAAAACAATTCCTCATAGTCCTTCTCATCCAGTTGGTCTAAATCCACCAGCCTGTTGTCAGACAGTCTCCGGAATCCTTTTCGATTCAGCGCAGCTTCCCGGTACTCTGCCGCCAGCTTTTTGATGGACTGTGTCACGATATAAGCCCGGTTTCCCGTGTGGTTCAACAGGCGGTTATTCTCTGACCCAAGTCCGGAATCAGAACAGAAGATGAATTTCTCGCAGCCAAACTCCCCGATGACTTTCTGCTCTAAAGGTTCCAGGGATTTTTGCTCATTCTGGTTGCCGGGAAACGTGGAAAAGGCCAGCGGTATTCCGTCCCCATCGGTAAATAATCCCATCTGTATAATCGGATTAGGCCGGTGCTCCTTGCTTTTCCCGTATTTTTTATCTCCTTCTTCCTGTTCAATCTCAAAATAGTAGTTTGTGCAGTCGTAGTAGAGGATATGGTCATTCCGGTTTATAACGGATTTTGAGTTCTTATACACTTCTGACTGAATCAGGTCACATTCCGAAGCCAGGACACTTAACGCCCGATAGATATCGTGTTGTTCATAAGTTGGAGGCTCTAAAAATTTTTTTACGGCTGTGTAAGAAGAACGTTTACTGCCTGGTTCCAGAACCCTTGTGTAAATCAAATCAGAAAGTATGGCGTTTAAATCGTATTCGTAATGATGCCTGTTGCGAATCTTTCTGCAGATACGGTCCATGCCCAGTTCGTAATAAATCGTTTGCAGGAAAAGATAACCGCCGTCAAAACATCTTCGTTCTCCATACGGAATCTTACGGTTCGGATGAAACACAACGGGAATGGAGAGAGTTTCCTTTTCCAACTCGTATTTCTCTGTTTCTATACGGGCCTGTTCTTTTGCCCAGGCCATGACATCATCCCGTGTAGGTCCGTGCTCCACTAATAATTCATTCAATGTTCCAAGCTTGCGGATGGTTCTGGAAGTGGATTTTCCGTTGCCGTCTATATAGGACTGCTTGATGTAAAACGATTCGGCATTCTTTGATTTAGATGTATTAACCTTCATGAGCAATTACCTCCATCTCCTATTATACCACAAAAAGACTAAAAAGCCTATATATAAAATCATAAAATTTGACAAAAAAATATAAGCTTGTAGCGGCTTAGCGGCGTTTTTTAGATTAGGGGGGTGTCAAACTCCCGACACAATCCTGTAAAAATAAGAACTGGTTGCTTTTTCTTTGTCCAGATAATATAATATCCTTATACTTTTTTGATTAAATTACATCGAACTGAGAGGTAACTGATATGGCAAAGAAACGTATTGTTATGGCATTGGGTCACAATGCCCTGGGAACAAATCTTCCGGAACAGAAAGAAGCGGTGACTGAAACAGCGAAAGTAATCGCGGATTTTATCCAGGCCGGATGGCAGGTTGCTTTAACGCACAGCAACGCTCCGCAGGTCGGAATGATTCACACGGCTATGAATGAATTCGGAAAACAGCATGACGGTTATACCTCTGCTCCCATGTCCGTCTGCTCAGCCATGAGCCAGGGATATATCGGATATGATTTACAGAATGGAATCCGCGCAGAACTGGTAAAACGCGGTATCTATAAACCAGTAGCCACCATCCTCACCCAGATGATGGTAGATCCATACGACGACTCCTTCTACACACCCATGAAGCCGGTCGGCCGCTTCATGACGGCCGGGGAGGCAAAGGAAGAGGAAGAAAAGGGAAATTACGTGGAAGAGATTCCCGGAAAGGGATTCCGCAGAGTGATCGCGTCACCGAAGCCGGTTTCTATCGTGGAGATCGACGTGATCAAGGCTGTCATGGATGCGGATCAGATCGTCATCGCCTGCGGCGGCGGCGGAATTCCGGTTATGGAACAGGGCTATAACTTAAAGGGCGCCAGCGCGGTCATTGAAAAAGACAGGGCGGCGGGACTTTTAGCCAAGGAGATCGACGCCGATGTCCTTATGATCTTGACCAGTGTCGACAATGTCACCATCAATTACGGCACGCCGGATGAACGTCCGATCTCACACATGAGCATCGAAGAGGCTGAGAGCTATATCAATGAAGGACAGTTTGAATTTGCCTCCATGCTGCCGAAGATCGAGGCATCCGTAGACTTCGTCACACACGGCAAGGGCCGCAGCGCCATCATCACCTCTCTTTCCAAGGCGAAGGCGAGTCTGGCAGGCAAGGCCGGTACGACAATCGAGTAAAAGAAAAACCGTTACATTTATGAAGAAATCCCTCCACCTTTACAGGTGGAGGGATTCATCGTCATAGACCAGTGAATGGAAACAATCGTTTTATTTTAGGAGGCTTTATGAAAGTTGATTATCATATGCATACGCTGTGTTCCGACGGAATCTACGAAGTGGAAGCTGTCGTTGACAAGGCGGTAAACTGCGGAATTCTCGCCATGGCGGTCACGGATCATGACACAGTGTCAGGCATTGACAGAGCCAGACAGCGCTGCCTGGGCCGTATCCGCTACGTTACCGGCACGGAAA
>NZ_JBKVCZ010000133.1:0-17640 GCF_046966825.1 Hungatella sp.
CTGTGACCCTCTGCTTGTAAGGCAGATGCTCTCCCAGCTGAGCTAAGATCCCATGCTTGTCTCAGAACTTTTTGTTTCTGTGTTCCCGACTGCTTTGCTAGTATAATATGAATTGTGTAAATTGTCAACACTTTTTTGGAAATATTTTTAAGAAAATTTTATTATTCATTTTATATGATTTATGATATACTTAAGATTAGCAAATGGTGGAGGGATTCCATGTACTATTTTATCATAAACCCAAACGCGCGATGCGGGCGGGGGAAGAACGTATGGAAAAAACTGGAAAGGATTCTGGAGCGTGAGAACGCCCAGTATCAGGCGTATATAACTGAGAAGCCGGGAGATGCGAAGGTTTTTGCCAGAAAGCTGACAGAAGGGTGCAGGGAACCGCACGTGATCGTTGCAGTCGGCGGGGACGGCACTGTCAACGAGATTCTGGATGGTCTTTCTTTCTGCAGCCCCGTTACCTTAGGTTATATTCCTGCCGGTTCAGGCAATGATTTAGCAAGAAGCTTGAGATTGCCGAGAAAACCGGGACGCTGTCTGAAGAAGATTCTGTCTCCAAAGTACCATAAGCAGTTGGATTACGGAGTGCTTACATATGGCGGAGATGAGATTTCCTGCAGAAGATTTATGGTCAGCGCAGGTATTGGCATGGATGCGGCGGTTTGTCATAACATTCTTTATTCCAGGACAAAGGGAATTTTAAATAAGCTTCATATAGGAAAGCTGACCTATCTTCTGATCGGTGTCAAACAGCTCTTGCTTGCAAAGCCTGCTAAGGGCTATTTGCTGTTGGATGGAGTTCAGAAGGTGGAGTTTAATCATGCCTATTTTATTTCCGCACATATTCATCCGTATGAAGGCGGCGGTTTTAAATTTGCGCCGGATGCCAGCTATGACGATGGAAAACTTTCCATTTGTGTAATGAATAACAGAAAAAAGAGAAAACTAATACCGGTGCTTTTAAACTCCATGTTTGGAAGGCAGTCCCATAATAAGGGAACCCGGTTTTATACATGTGGGGAGGCCATGGTTCATGTGGATAAGCCGATGGCGGTTCATGTGGATGGAGAGAGCTGTTTCTGTCAGAACGACATACAGCTGCGCTGTATCAAAAAGGCGGTCCGCATGATTGTTTAATATTTTATTTAGAAATACAGTCAGAATTTAATTTTAATCCTGGCAACCGGATAAAATGGCAGCACAGCTACTATGTTATTCTGTTTTTTGTATTCTGGACTCAGAATGTGGATTAAAATAAATACACAGATTTCAGAAAGGATATAAGATATCATATGAGAATCGGACAGGGATACGATGTACACAAATTGACGGACGGAAGGGATTTGATTCTCGGAGGAGTAAAGGTTCCCTATGAAAAAGGACTTTTAGGCCATTCTGACGCGGACGTGTTAGTTCACGCGGTGATGGACGCCCTGCTCGGCGCGGCGGCGCTGGGGGATATCGGGGAACACTTTCCGGATACGGATCCGGCTTATAAGGGAATATCCAGCGTGGAACTCTTAAAGCGCGTCGGAACGCTTCTGGAAGAGAAGGGGTACGTGATCGAGAACATCGATGCGACAATCATTGCTCAGAGGCCCAAACTTAAGGATTACAGACCGCAGATGGCGGAGAATATCGCTGCCGCCCTTAAAATACCGGCAGACCGTGTCAGCGTAAAGGCAACGACCGAGGAAGGTCTGGGCTTTACGGGCAGCGGGGAAGGAATTTCAGCACAGGCAATTACCTTATTGACGACAGTGGGGGATTACTGTTATGATGATAAAATCATGGACAGCGGCTGTCAGGGCTGTAGTGGTGGCTGCTGCGGGAAATAATCAAACAGGAGGGAACTATGAAAATTTTTAATACATTGACGAGGCAGAAGGAAGAATTTGTGCCGCTGGAACCGGGAAAGGTCAAGATGTATGTCTGCGGACCGACGGTATACAACTTCATTCATATAGGAAATGCGAGGCCGATGATCGTGTTTGATACGGTCAGACGGTATTTTGAATACAAGGGCTACGAGGTGAATTTTGTTTCCAACTTTACCGATGTGGACGATAAGATCATCAAGAAGGCCATTGAAGAGGGAGTGGATGCCGATACCATTTCCAAGCGTTATATCGAAGAATGCAAGAAGGACATGGAAGGGCTGAATGTGAAGCCGGCCACGAAGAATCCGCTCGCTACAGAGGAAATCTGCGGGATGCTGGATATGATCGGCAGCCTGATCGAGAGCGGCCATGCTTACGTGGCGGCCGACGGAACCGTTTATTTCCGTACAAAATCATTTGACGGCTATGGAAAGCTGTCCCATAAGAATATCGAGGATCTGCAGTCCGGCTTCCGTGAGATCAAGGTGACGGGAGAGGAAGGCAAAGAGGATCCGACGGATTTTGTTCTCTGGAAGCCAAAAAAAGATGGGGAACCTTACTGGGAGTCTCCATGGTGTGAGGGACGTCCTGGCTGGCATATCGAGTGTTCTGTCATGTCCAAGAAGTATTTGGGCGACCAGATCGATATCCATGCGGGCGGAGAGGACCTTGTCTTCCCGCATCATGAGAATGAGATTGCTCAGAGTGAGTCGGCTAACGGCAAAGAGTTTGCAAAATACTGGATGCACAATGCATTTTTAAATATTGATAACAGGAAGATGTCGAAATCCCTGGGTAATTTCTTTACTGTCAGGGAGATCAGCGAGAAGTATGATTTATCGGTGCTTCGCTTCTTTATGCTGAGCGCTCACTACAGAAGCCCGCTGAATTTCAGCGCGGAGCTGATGGAGTCTTCCAAGAATGGATTAGAGCGAATTCTGACTGCGGTCCAGAAGCTTAAGGATCTGGAGAGCAGCGCGGCAGGCGATTCGTTTAAAGAAGGCGAGAGCAGGGAAGCTGTTGACGAGCTGGTTGCAAAGTATGAGGCAGCCATGGATGACGATTTTAACACCGCAGATGGTATTTCTGCTGTCTTTGAACTCGTCAAGCTGAGCAATTCCACAGCAGGGCCAGACAGTTCCAGGGCTTACGTAGTATATTTGAAAGAGACTATCGAAAAGCTGTGCGACGTGTTGGGCATCGTCACCGAGAAAAAGGAAGAGATACTGGATTCTGAGATCGAAGAGATGATCGCGGCGAGACAGCAGGCGAGAAAGGATAAGAATTTCGCGCTGGCCGATGAGATTCGCGGACAGCTTCTTTTAAAGGGAATCGTTCTGGAAGACACCAGAGAAGGTGTAAAATGGAAGAGGGCGTAAGAGAAGAGGTCAGTTTCCAGACCTTTTGCAATGAGGCGCTGAGGCTGAAGGAGATGGATCCGAAGACGTATTCTCCGCTGGCGCTGGCCTATATCGGAGATGCTGTCTATGAACTGATTGTCCGCACCATGGTGATCAATCATGGAAGCATTCAGGTGAACAAGATGCATAAGAAGAGTGCGTCGCTGGTCAATGCAGGCACTCAGGCAGAGATGATACGGCTCATTTTGGAAGAGCTTACCGAAGAAGAGACGGCGGTCTACAAACGCGGACGAAACGCCAAGTCGGTGACGACGGCGAAGCATGCGACCGTGGTGGACTATAGAACGGCTACGGGCTTTGAGGCGCTTTGCGGCTACCTTTACCTGACGGGCCGTCTGAAGCGGCTGGTCACACTGATCAGCCACGGATTTGAGAAAATAGGAGAACTGGAATGACGGAAGAATTTACAATAGAAGGAAGAAACGCCGTGCTGGAGGCATTCCGCGCGGGAAAGACCATTGATAAGCTTTATGTGCAGGATGGCGTAAAGGACGGTCCTATCCAGTCCATTATCAGAGAGGCGAAGAAGCAGGATACGATCGTGAATTTCGTTTCCAGGGAACGTTTGAATCAGATGTCGGAGGAAGGCCATCACCAGGGAGTGATCGCACATGCTGCGGCTTATGAATATGCTGAAGTAGAAGATATTTTGAAGGCGGCTGAGGAAAAAGGGGAACCACCGTTTATTTTCCTGCTGGATGGGATTGAGGATCCCCATAATCTGGGCGCGATCATCCGTACGGCTAACTTAGCGGGAGCCCATGGAGTGATTATTCCGAAACGGCGCGCTTCAGGCCTTACGGCGGTAGTGGCAAAGACCTCGGCGGGAGCCCTCAACTATACACCGGTGGCGAAGGTTACAAACCTGGCGGCCACGATTGAAGAGTTGAAGGAAAAGGGACTTTGGTTCGTCTGTGCGGATATGAACGGCGAATTGATGTACCGGCTGAATTTAAAAGGGCCTGTCGGTCTGGTGATCGGCGGCGAAGGAGACGGTGTGGGAAGACTCGTCAGGGAAAAATGCGACATGGTTGCATCGATCCCCATGAAGGGCGATATCGACTCGCTGAACGCTTCCGTAGCCGCGGGTGTGCTCGCTTACGAGATCGTCAGACAGCGTCTGGGCTAGTGCCGCCCGGCGTATTTATGCAGGGAGGAACCAGGTCCAGTTTCGATGTGAGATGGAGATGAGGAAAGATGAAGAAGAATAGAATTGTAGTGCTGACCGCCTGCACGGCGCTTATGGTGTCGGTGAGCGGCTGCCAGAGCCAGAAGGCATCTGTGGCTGAATCTCAGACGATTGCCGCAGAGAGTACGGCTGCGCTGGCAGAAGAACCGGAGAGCCTGGCTGTCGTGACTGTCGAAGAGGAAGCGGTTCCGCTGTATTCAAAGCCGGCGGGGAGCAACGTGAGAACACCGCAGGCTTCCGGTACGACGACTTACAGCAATAACTCTGTGACACTGGATGCGTCCAATCTGTCCCAGGGCTATGTGATGGTGCAGTATACGGGAGGCTCTTCCAAGATCAAGGTTCAGGTGATCAAAAGCGGCGGAGAGACGTATACGTATGATTTAAATGCCAGATCTGCCTATGAGGTGTTTCCGATGTCGGAAGGCAACGGCAGCTATACGGTGAGAGTGTTGGAACAGGTACAGGGCAACCAGTATGCGGTGAAGTTCAGCCAGGATTTGTCCGTATCTCTTGCAGACCAGTTTGCACCGTTCTTATATCCCAATCAGTATGTGAATTTCACTGCGGACAGCAGCGTAGTAAAGAAGGGCGCAGAGGTGGCCGCGTCTTCTGCGGATGCACTGGATGTTGTCTCGTCCGTTTACAATTATGTGGTCACCAACATTACATATGATACGGCAAAAGCCAACTCCGTTCAGTCCGGATATCTTCCGAACTGCGATTCTATCCTGTCTCAGAAAAAGGGAATCTGTTTTGATTACGCCGCGGTTATGACGGCGATGCTGCGTTCCCAGAATATTCCGACCAAGCTGGTGGTGGGATATACAGGCAGCCTGTATCACGCATGGATTAATGTTTATATCGAGGGCCAGGGCTGGGTGGACAATATCATCTACTTTGACGGCCATGACTGGAAACTGATGGATCCGACATTCGCCTCCTCCGGCAAGGGAGATCCGGCGATTGAAGAGTATATCAAGAACAGCTCGAATTATAAAGCAAAATACTCTTATTAAAATTTCATATCATAAAGGAGAAGCGATACATGGCGAAGGAATTAAAAAAACATTATTCCGCCCGGGAGCTTTCGGCTTTCTGTCTTCAGATATCTCTTCTGCTTCGCGCGGCAATCCCTCTTGATGAGGGATTGTCTGTTATGGCGGAGGATGCGGCAGATGAAGAGGAGAAAAAGATTCTGTTACATATGTCTGAGGAAGTGGAGCTGGGAAGCCCGTTTTCTGTCGTTCTGGAGCAGGTGGGAAGTTATCCGTCTTACGTGATCCGGATGGCGAAACTGGGCGAGGAAACAGGAACTCTGGATCAGATGATGGCGTCTCTTTCAGAGTACTATGAAAAAGAATACATTCTGATGAAAAGCATCAAAAACGCGGTGACGTATCCGGTCATCATGATTTTTATGCTTTTGGTTGTCCTGTTTGTCCTGTTTACGAAGGTAATGCCTATTTTTGAAAGTGTTTATGAGCAGCTGGGAGCGCGTCTCAGCCCCGTATCCATGGCGGCGACAAGACTGGGCGGCATATTCAGTGGAGTGGCTCTTATTGCGGGGATTCTTCTGGCCGCGGCGGCTTTCGTTATCTGGCTCATGGGAAGAGGCGGCAAAAAGATACAGGCGGCTCAGCACATGATGGACCGGTTTAAGAGAAAGAGCCGGATCGCGCTGGCGGTGGCGAACCGCAGATTTACTTCTGTGCTGGCTCTGACACTTCACAGCGGTCTGGAGTTGGAAAAGGGCATGGAGCTGGCGGCTGAGCTGGTGGAAAATCCTGCGGTAGAGGAAAAGATCAAGGCCTGCGGAGAGGAACTGGAGACAGGAACCGATTATTACAGCGCCATGAAGAACACCGGTCTGTTCGGTGGATTCCATGTTCAAATGATCAAGGTGGGCGTCAGAAGCGGCCGCCTGGATGAGGTGATGGAGGAGATATCCAGAAGCTGCGAAGAGGAAGCGGATACGGCGCTGGACAATATGGTAAACCGGCTTGAACCGACGATGGTAGCTGTTCTCGCTGTGGCTGTCGGTCTGATTCTTCTCTCTGTCATGCTGCCGTTAGTCGGTGTGCTTTCAGCCATTGGATAAGAGGTGAGCCGATGAAAAGATGGAAACAGACAGGGAAGGAAATCTATGGCTACGTCCTGTCCGTACTGGTATTTATGTGCGTGCTGGCGCTTTTTGTAACAGGAATCATGTCCTTTTCAAAGAAGGCCGATGCGAGAGGTGCGGATACGCTGCGGGATGCCATACGGAGAGCTTCCGTGCAGTGCTACGCCATTGAAGGCAGATATCCGCCCAGTGTGGATTATCTGGAGGAAAATTACGGGATTTTGATTGACCGGGATAAGTATGATGTGTTTTACAGCGGATTCGCGTCCAACTTCATGCCGGATATTACGGTCAATCTTCACGAATAATAGCTGGGAGGTGCGCGGATGGGCCGCAGAAATGATCATAAGGGACAGCTGGTGAATACGTTGTTTACCATGCTTCTGTTCCTCGTATTTGTGCTCTGTGCGCTGTTTGCGGTTTTGATCGGAGGAAAGGTCTACGAGAATATCAATGCCAGGACGGAGTCGACCTATCGCGGCGATGTGGCTCTGAGCTATATTGCCAACAAGGTAAGGCAGGGCGACGAGGACGGAATGGTGGGACTGACCGAGATGGATGGAATCACAGTCCTCCAGTTGAAGCAGGAGATAAACGGTTCTGAATACGTGACTTATATATACTATAGAGATGGGAAGCTTTGGGAGCTGTTCACCGATACGGAGAGCGGTCTGGGCGTAAATGACGGCTATGAGATTCTGGAATGCGACGAAGTGGCCATGTCCATGGATGGGGAGTTGCTTTCCGTCTCAACCAGTGGCGATGGAGGCGGCCGGATCTGGCTGTCTTTAAGAAGCGGAGGATGAAAGGATGAGCAGGAAACAGCATTCGGGTATATTTATGATGGAGATGATCATGGTGGTCTTCTTCTTCATTCTCTGCTCCAGCGTCTGCATCCTGGTCTTCGTGAAAGGGGACCGGATGAGCCGGGACGCCGCAGATTTGAACCAGTCGGTACTGATTGCCCAGAGCGTGGCCGAGGTATGGAAGCTGGAGGGACCGGAGGGACTGAAACAGCGTTTCGGCGCCAGTGTCTCTACACAGGACGACGCCTCTGGATCAGACGGCAATGACGCCTTCAAAACAGATGGTGATGAAGCCGTTGAAGCAGTTGGCGATGAAGCCGCCGGGAACCGGTATGTGATGGAATTTGATAAAAATGGAAACCTTGCGGAAGACATTCCGGAGGGCGGCGGAGACGGAAGCGCTAGTGGAAAGATCTACACAGCAGTGCTTTCGGCGGACGAAGCGGAGAGCTCGGCGGAGATAACCGTCAGCCGTGAGAAAAACAGCGTCTACAAGCTCTCTGTAAGCCGCCACGAGAGAGAGCAGGGGTGACAGGAGGAAACAGATGGCTAAGCAGGAGAGCGGATTTAAGGCGAATATTGGAAGTTCTTCTCTGATATTGATTTTTATCGTTATGTGTCTCGTCACGTTCGGTATGCTGTCCCTGACCTCCGCGAAGAGTGATTTAAGCCTTGCAAACAGAAACGCGGACGCAGTTACGGAGTATTACAGGGCTGATACGGAAGGCGAGGCATTCTACCGCATGGTGGCAGGGGAAGTGAAGACGGTCTGTGCCAATGCCTCAGGGCATGAGGAGCGCCTTGCACTGCTTGAGAAGGCGCTGGGAGAATACTACAAAGACGGCGCGGCGGTGACGGAAGTGGCCATGGAACGCGCGCAGGCACTTCATATTGAGCTGGAAACGGATTTGGACGGGGAAGGCTCGGTGCGTGTGGCGAAATGGAACGTGATACAGACGGAAGATTACGAAATAGATGACTCCATGCCGGTATGGGGCGGAACGGCTGATACAGAACAGAAATAGTCCGTTTGCGGATTACGGCGGGAAAGAAAGACAGGGAGATTTGCAGGTATGAAGGTAATTGATTTGTTGAGTTCGGCTGTGGAACAGAATGCGTCGGATATCTTTCTGGTACCCGGCATGCCGTTCTCTTATAAGCTGGGCAGCAGAATTGTCTGCCAGAATGAGGAGAAGCTGTTTCCGGCTCAGATGGAGACGCTGATCACAGAACTTTATGAACTGGCGGGAAACCGCAGTATGGAGAAGGTGAGAGAGCATGGAGACGACGATTTCTCCTTCGCCCTTCCCGGTGTGTCGAGATTCCGCTCCAGTGTATTCCGGCAGAGGGGATCGTTAGCTGCAGTTATCCGGGTGGTTACGTTCGATCTGCCCGATTATGAGACGCTTCACATACCACAGAATATCATCGATATCGCCCAGCTGACCAAGGGCTTCGTCCTGGTCACGGGACCGGCCGGCAGCGGTAAGAGCACGACGCTGGCGTGTATCATTGACAAGATCAATCATACGAGAAACGCCCACGTCATTACGCTGGAGGACCCGATCGAGTATCTGCACCGTCATAAGAAGAGCGTGGTAACCCAGAGAGAGATCGTGACGGACACGGACAGCTACGTCTCCGGACTCCGGGCAGCCCTTCGTCAGGCGCCGGATGTCATTCTGGTAGGTGAGATGCGTGATTATGAGACGATTCAGATCGCCATGACGGCGGCGGAGACGGGCCATCTCGTCATCTCTACGCTTCATACGGTCGGGGCGGCCAATACCATAGACCGTATCATCGATAATTTCCCGCCGAATCAGCAGCAGCAGATCCGGATGCAGATCTCCATGGTCATGCAGGCGGTTGTATCCCAGCAGCTGATTCCCACGGTGGATGGCGGCGTTTATCCGGCCTTTGAGATTATGTTTTTCAACAATGCAATCCGGAACATGATCCGCGAGTCCAAGACGCACCAGATCGACAGCGTGATCGCCACAGGACAGTCGGAAGGAATGGTATCCATGGACACCAGCCTTTTAAACCTCTATAAAAAGGGGATGATTACAAAAGAAAGCGCCGTGATCTACAGCAGCAATGGTGAGCTGATGGCGAAAAAAATCGAACGTCAGGGTTAAGGATAAAGCATATTTTTCCCATAACCAGTTATACTATCCGTAAGACAAGACAGGAGAGTGAACTGATTATGAGAACGGATAAGAGAAAAGTGGCGCTCATCGGCACCGGTATGGTGGGCATGAGCTATGCATATTCCATGCTGAATCAGAATATCTGTAATGAACTGGTTCTGATTGACATCAACAGAAAAAGGGCAGAAGGCGAGGCGATGGATTTAAACCATGGACTTGCCTTTTCTGCGTCCAACATGAAGATTTACGCCGGGGAATATAAGGATACGTCAGACGCGGATATCGCCGTCATCTGCGCCGGTGTAGCACAGAAGCCGGGGGAGAGCAGGCTAAACCTGTTAAAACGGAACGCAGCGGTATTTAAATCGATTGTAGACCCGATTACGGAGTCGGGATTCAACGGAATATTCTTGGTGGCGACAAATCCGGTGGATATCATGACCCGGATCACGTACTCGCTTTCCGGCTTCAATCCGCGGAGAGTGCTGGGCAGCGGAACCGCCCTGGATACCGCCAGACTGCGTTACCTTTTGGGAGAATCCCTTTCCGTGGATCCGCGTAATGTCCATGCCTATGTGATGGGAGAGCACGGAGACAGCGAATTTGTTCCGTGGAGTCAGGCGATGATCGCCACGAAGCCCATCCTTTCCCTTTGTGGTGAACAGGGGGAAGGCGGGATGGAGGTCATCTGTGGGGACGAGTTAAAACGGATCGAGGAGGACGTGCGCGGGGCTGCATACCAGATTATTGAGGCGAAGAGTGCCACATACTATGGAATCGGTATGGCGCTGTCCAGGATCACGAGAGCGATTCTGGGAGATGAAAACAGTGTGTTGACTGTATCCGCCATGCTGCGCGGAGAGTATGGGCAGAACGACGTATATGCCGGCGTTCCCTGTATTATCAACAAGAACGGCATTTTCCGCGTGCTTCCGCTGGACTTGAATGAAGAGGAAAAGAAGCGTCTGGGCGAGTCCTGTGACACGCTCCGGGCCAGCTTCGATGAACTGGAAAAATAATAGACAAGGGTAAAACGGAAAAAAATAGAAGGACCAGCCGTCCGTTTGAGCGGCTAGTCCTTTTTCTTTTCTTCCGCGGCCTCGGATGCTTTGGCCTCTTCGGCGTTTAAATCTTCCTCATCGCTCACATACTCCAGAATTGCACTGATATCACAGTCCAGATACTCGCAGACTCTTGCCATCAGGGCCAGGTCGACGCGGGAGACCTTGTTGTTGCAGTAATTGTTCAGCTGAGTCCGCTGGACTTCACAGTGATAACAGACTTTGTTTTTGCTTTTGCCTTTTTCAAAGATTAAATCAGCCAGCTTGATATTAATGTGCCCCATAAAATGCCTCCTTCTGTATAGTGATATTATATGTAAATATATCTGAGAAGATAAGATATATTTAAATAGATATATTGTACTAGATATATCTAAGCAGATGTATTGAAATACAGGCATAAGAAGATATACAGAAGAAAGGAAGAACCGAATGAAGAGATTTTCCTGTTTTGCAGTAGCAGTTATTCTGATGGTGACACTATACAGAATGATACCACATTATGAGATATTAGCCCAGTACAGTTTCAGCTCTCCCGGCAGCAGGGAGACGACGATTCTGGCAGTCAGCCACACCGTCGGGCCAGCGCTTTACATATCAGGAGAAAATATCTTAAGACTGCACAGGAAACTAAATTACGATGTTCCTTCCAACCGGGTGATTCTGATGCTTTACGGAAAGAAAAGCGATGTGGAGAAGGGGAAATGCAGCGTAATCATGATTTATGAGGGTGAGGACGGCAGCAGGGAAGAAGATGCCGGTATTGTGTTGATAAAATGATCGCAGATGAAGAAAGGAAGAGTGCCGGGAATGGTCTGTTTCCGGCACTCTGCGTTTGAAATAGAGACGTTATGGAACAATTCTGCATCCGGTGAGCTTTAAGTACTGCCCGTCACTCACGGTGATATACTTCGAACCTTCAAAATTATCATTTGAGATAATCGAGTCCAGCACGTGGTAACTGTCCCTGGATATCTCGACATAGCCAAATCCGATAACGGAATCCTTATCTACCTCAATTTTATACTCTCCTGCCGGAAGGTGTACGCCGACCTTAAACATACCGTCACTGCCGGTATCCGGACTGCCTGCCTCGTCAATCGGAACGGCATAGCACCCGGTCATCTTAAAATACTGTCCATCGGAGATGGTGACGATGGAATTGGTGGAAATATTCTCGTTGGCAATGATGGAGTCAAGGGTTCCGCTGCTGTCCTTTGCGGTCTCTATGTATCCCATGAAGGAGTCGCAGTACACGACGTATTCCCCGGCGGGAATGTCGCTTCCTACTTTGTAGGTGCTGGCTTTATACCTGCTTTTCGCCGGTTCGGAGGTTTCGGCAGCCGTGGTATCTGCGGACGCAGTCATTTCGGCGCTGACCTCTTCGGGACCGGTTTCATCCAGAGCCTCGTCGGTTTCTCCGTTTACTGCAAGGCCTGTGTTCTTTTCCTTTGTACCGGCTGGTTCACTCATAGATATTTCTGCGGCCGGTGGTACGGGGGTTGAAGTCTGCGAACCGGCATTGGAGAGTCCGAAAATAAAAACAATTACATAGAAAAGAGTAATGATGACTCTGGCCGGTTTATTGAATTTTTTGTATTTCCACATGAGAAAGAGGCCGATTGGGAAACAGCAGAACAGCAGCATCAGCACAATAAACCAAATCTTGGAATAGAGTGGTTCCTTTACCGGCACGGAGACGGGGGAATTGTCCACCGGTACTCCGTTAATACTTGTCTGGTGAGCCGGCGTTTCCGGTATTGTTTCCGCCGGTTCCCCACAGTTTGGACAGAATTTTCCATCAAATTCTGTCCCGCATTTTCGACAAAACATTTTCATAAACTGCACAATTCCTCTCGTGTCTTTAGACATGAGAGGAATTGTGCCCGTCCTGACTCTTTCGCGAGCCCCTTCTCCTTTTTGTTTTTTAGTTTTTCAAACATTTGTTTGTTTTTTACTTCTATATGTGGTAAAATGTACTCGGTCCATAAATCTATTATGAGGTATAAAATCTATGAAATCTATTACTATTACTGCTAAAGTCAAACTATACCCTACATCAGAGCAGATGATTATTTTGAATAAGACACTGTCCGTTATCCGGGATGTGCTGAACTTTGTCTCCGCATTCGTTTTTGGACAGGAAGGCATCCGCTATCTCGAATTAAAGCATGCATTATACTACCCGGTCAGGCAGCAGTTTGGACTCCGCTCTCAGATGACACAGAGTGTATTTAAGACCGTCCTTGCAAAATATAAATCCATGAAAAGCAATGGACACCCCTTTTCGAAAGCATCTTTTCGAAACTTCGAGTATGATCTTGTCTGGAACCGGGATTACTCCATATCGGGTCAGTCCATTAGCTTAAATACCCTTTCCGGCAGGCTGCATATCCCCTTTGAATTAAAAGGGATGGAACACTGGTTTCGTTCCGGCGGACACTTTGGCACTGCTAAACTGATTCGGAAAAACAGGAAATATTATCTGCATATTCCGGTCACCCTGGAAGTAGAAAGTATGAACATCTTAAACCATATCGTTGGAATTGATCTGGGTGTGAACCATTTGGCAGTTTCCTTTGATGAGGAAGGGAACACCAGGTTCTTTTCCGGCCGCGCAGTCAAGGAAAAGCGCGCGAAAGCCCTTGCCCTGCGAAAACGCCTGCAGGCATGTGGAACAAAATCAGCAAAGCGGAAGCTAAAAAAGCTCCGTGAGAAAGAAACCCGTTACGTAACCGCGGTAAACCATGCGGTTACGAAGGCACTTATCTCACAGTATGGAGCCGGAACGCTTTTTATTATAGAGGATTTAACCGGGATACGCACTGCTACAGAACAAGTTCGTTTGAAATCCCGGTACGTCATGGTCTCCTGGGCATTCTATCAGTTCCGTGAGATGCTGGAATACAAAGCTGCGCTGTCACAGTCAGAAGTCCTTGCGGCAGACCCGAAGTACACCAGTCAGAGTTGTCCTGTCTGTGGGAATACGACAAAGGCTAACCGCAGCAGAAAGAGGCATAAATTTTGCTGTACTGCATGCGGTTACCGAAGTAATGATGACCGTACCGGAGCCATAAACATCTACCGTAAAGGATATAATACTCTGTTCGCAGAGGCCTGTTAGGCAGAACCGAAGCAGGCGGGCTGCCGTCAATCAGCCTATTGTAGCCAACGTTTGAGGTAGGAGACATGAATAACATGTCGTACTACGTGTAGTTGAGTTACAAGCCCGTGCCTTTAGACATGGGTAATTGACTACCTCCCTACATTTTAAATTTTTTGCCGCAGTTTAAGCATGTGACCTGAACTCTTTTGGCGCCCAGATTACCGGCTACTAAACCCAGCGGACCTACAAGCGCAGCGCCCACAACCGCTTTTCCGATACCGAAGCCCTTCTTATTGCCTGACAGCGAAGTGGAGCCGCATCTGGGGCATTTCGCCATGGAATCGTATTGCTGCTGCTGGATTTTTAACTGCTCCTGCTGAGCCTGCAGGGCCATGGCCTGCATCTTTACCTGAGCCTGCTGCAGCTGTAAGTCATTCTGGGTCTTTACCTGTTCCAGAGCGGTTTTGGACAGCGGTGCACGGCAGTTGGTACAGAAGTTGGCGCCGCTGGAATTGACGGAGCCGCAGCCCGGACAAACAACGGAATCCCCAGGCAGCACCTGCTCCTCCGATTGTTCGAGACGTTTTCCACAGGCAGAACAGAAGGCGCTGTCGTCGGAGATGGCGGCATTACAATGTGGACAAATCATAAAAAATCCCCCCTTTTGTTTTTTTATTAAAACGCCAGTGGCTGTTTTAATTCTTGTGTACGGAATGTACAGAATATTTATTTATAATAACTATACAACGTTTTTTGTGTGATACGGCTGGAATATACTGGGAAAAGGGGGAGGGCAGTGATGCTGGTGCATGATGGCCCATGATCGGCTGCAGTGGCTGCGCTGTGCATAAATCCATTGATTCACACTATTCTTACTTGTCCCATATAATATTGTGTAGTGCAATATTAAAGGAGATAAATGATTATGAGTTGTGAAACTTTTAAATGCAGATGTAGATGCAGATGTTATGAAAAATGCGAGCCTAAGCGTGAATGCGAGTGCAGACATGAATGTGAATGCAGACGGGAATGCGAACCAAAACGCGAGTGCGAGTGCAGACGGGAATGTGAACCAAAACGCGAGTGCGAGTGCAAGCCCAGACATGAGTGCAAACCGGAGTGTGAATATGAGCCCAGGCGCGAATATGAATGCGAATGCGAGCATGAACACGAGCAGGATCAGGGCAAAAACTGTGAATGGTTCGAAAAAGTATTAAGAGAATTTTACTGGAGCGGCTTCCATGATGGCTGTAAAAAATGTGGACGTAAAGAAAATGAATGTGGCTATGAAGGGTACGAAGAGTATAAAAAATAGTAAGAGAATAATAGAAGCATATGGATAAAAATGATAGAGGCGGTCTGCACAGGCCGCCTTACAATTTTGAAAAAGTATGATCTGTCTGTTTTAAACCTGAAAGATCTGCTTCAGGTATTATTTCTCTTACAGTGAATCGCTGATTCAGCAGTGTATAGTGCGTATGCAAGAACCGGTATGCATTTATTGCATGGTATGCTGCGATGGAGAATCAACCGCTCTCTCGGAAATTTTAGTGAGTAATGGGGAGAGTGATAAATGGCGAGAGAGATGGAGCGCATGATATTGTATCGGGTTACTGTGGTATTACAGGTGATGGTCTTTACGGATTGTCCTGCTTTTATTATACCTTATCTTTTATTATATTATTTTATCTATCATATCTTAGCTTGTTTTATTTTATTGTGCTGCCGGTCACATTCTCTTTAAGTGAAAGCTTTGTAATAGTATATCCCTCAAGGCTGGCCAGGCGGCACAGCATTTCTATAAGGTTTAATACCTTCTGATCTCTTTTCACATCATTGTTAATCTTATGCATATAAAATCCTCCTTAAAGTACGCCCCACCCTAAGCTAACTATATAATAGGGCGGAGCTGTTGGAGAAAAAAAGTCAGTCTTAATTTACTGACTGCCAAAAGAAACGCTTATTTACTTTACCTATTAATAGGGGAGTGCGGTGCCATTTCCGGCAGATGGGAAGGAAAGATAAATAGAAAAAAACCCTTGAATAATCAAGGGTTTTAACCAGCTGATGACGGGACTCGGACCCGTGACCTCCTCACTACCAATGAGGTGCGCTACCACCTGTGCCACATCAGCATTTTGTGTTTTTGGCTCGTCAAGCGAACCTCATATATAGTAGCATGAGAAATTATATTTGTCAACAGGAAAATTATAAAATTTTTTATCCATTATAAACCAAATATGATAATGTCCTAAGTAACCACAAATGAAAATGTCCTCAAATTGTATTATAATAACCTCACAGCTTATAACGCAGGAGGTTCAGGACAATTAAGGAGATTAAACTTCGGATGAAGGAACAGGAAAAATACGAGATTATTAAGAAACTTGTGGAAACCAGCGGGAATAAGGATAACGCCGCTCTGAAACTGTCTGTTTCCAGACGGCAGATTAACCGTATGATGAAAGGATATAAAGAACAGGGAAAAGCTTTCTTTGTTCATGGCAACAGGGGGCGCAAACCAGCCACAGCTCTCTCTGAGGATATCAGAAAACGTATCGTCTCTCTTTATCAGGAACAATACTTTGATGCCAATTTTACTCATTTTACGCAGCTGCTTGCGGAGCGGGAAGGCATTCTTGTTTCTACAACCACAATTCAATCGATATTGGAAGAACATTACATCTTATCCCCTATGGTTACAAAAGCAAAGCAGAAACGTATTTCTGCTCATTTAAAGGCGGTACAAAAGACGGCTTCCCACAAAGAAGCCGTCGAAATCCAAAAAAATCTCGTTGCTGTGGAAGATGCACATACACGAAAACCACGGAAGGCTTTCTTTGGCGAACAGGAACAGATGGATGCTTCTCCTCATGAATGGTTCGGTGGTTCTGTCACACATCTCCACATCGCTGTAGATGACTGCACCGGCCGGATTACAGCTGCGTATTTTGATACACAGGAAACCCTGAATGCCTACTACCACCTGTTTCATCAGATACTCACTGCGTATGGCATTCCTTATGGCTTTTTCACAGACCGCAGAACCGTTTTTGAATACAGGCAGAAGAACCGTACCGAACTGGCAGAGGATACCTACACGCAGTTTGCTTATTCCTGTAAGCAATTCGGTGTAGAGCTGGAATGCAGCAGTATTCCACAGGCAAAATCGCGTGTGGAGCGTATGTTTAAGACCTTACAATCAAGACTGCCAGTCGAGTTACGACTGGCAGGCATTACAGAGATCAACGCAGCTAACGAATTTCTTCGTTCCTATATCGCCAAATATAACGCTGAGTTTGCTCTTCCCCTTAATGGTATCAAATCTGTCTTTGAAAAGCAACCCGATCAGGAAAAAATCAACCTGACCCTTGCCATTCTCACCGAACGGGTGGTGGATGCCGGCCATTGCATTCAAAAGGATAAAACCCATTATCGTATGTTAGATAAAAGTGGAAGGCAGGTACATTACCTGAAAGGGACAAAGGTTATGGTAATCCAGGCATTTGATGGGCAGCTGTTCTGCATTGTCAACGAGAATACCGTGCTGGTGCTGGAAGAAGTCCCCGAGTACGAGAAAACCTCCCGGGCATTTGCACCTGAAATCCCCAGGGAAAAACCAAAGAAACGCTATATTCCCCCTATGAGCCATCCATGGAGACGCAGCACGTTTATAAGGTTTGCTCAAAAACAGCCACATCGGATCGAAATGGAGCTCTCTGCCAATCGCTATTAAAACAGAAAAAAGCACCGGCGGCGCCGGTGCTAATAATGCACTTTTTTCAGGACATTTTCATTTTTGCTTTACACAGGAAAATTATAAAATTTTTTATCCATATAAACCAAATATGATAATGTCCTAAGTAACCACAAATGAAAATGTCCTCAAA
>NZ_JBKVCZ010000134.1:0-17596 GCF_046966825.1 Hungatella sp.
GGCTGGGAGTTCACAGGCTCTATATCAATTACGTAAAGGATTTGTGTGAATGCGTGATTTCCTGCGGAAAGCGGCCCATGTTCTGGGGCGACGTCATTGCCGGAGAGCCGGAGCTTCTAAAGGAGCTTCCGTCGGAGACCATCTGCTTAAACTGGGGATACGCGAAAAACCAGAGGGAGGATGAGACGAGGGCGCTCGATGCGGCCGGAGCGGTCCAGTATCTCTGCCCGGGAGTATGCGGCTGGAACCATCTGATTCCTTTGTATGAGAACGCGTACTGCAATATAAAAATCATGTGCGATTACGCCCGGAAATACGAGGCGGTCGGAGTGCTGAATACGGATTGGGGAGATTTCCTGCACATCAATCATCCGGAATTCAGCATACCAGGGATGATTTACGGGGCCGCATGCTCCTGGAATGCACAGCCCCCTGCATGGGAAGAGATGAACCGCCAGATTTCAATCCTGGAATACGATGATTCCACCGGGCGGCTGGTGGGTATGCTGGCAAATACCCAGGAGCTTCATGGCTTCACATGGGAGATGGCGGTCCGGTTTAAGGAGCTTAAGACAGGCGCCGCGCCGGAATATGACACCGACCACAGACAGTATTTACAGGAACACATGGAATCCATGGAGGGAGTCGATGAAAAGAACCGGCGTCTCGAAGAAATTACAGGAGAGCTGTACGGACTTCTGCCCCACATGGACAGGCGAAGCCGAAATATGGTGAAGAAATATGTCATAGCCGTCGAAGGGATCGGCCTGTTTAACGAGCTGGGAAAGGTAATCACAAAATGGGATTACGGCGCGGAGTATGGCGTTATGCCGGATACCTGGGCGCTCTCAGAGCGTCTGGAGGTGTGGCTGTACCATTATAAGGAGCTGTACCGCAGTGTGAGCCGGGAATCGGAGCTTGGAAGGATTCAGGAGATCATAGTGTGGTATGGAGATTATTTGAGGGAGCGAAGATAAAATGGATCTTTACCTGATTTTTGATCTGGGAGGAACTTCTGTCAAATTCGCCGTTTCGGATAAAGAAGGGAAATTTGACAGTACGGGTTCCTTTCTAACGCCGAAGGATGGCATGGAGAGAATGCTTGAGGAGATGGGGCGGGTGTATGAGACGGTGCAGGCGGAACTTAAAGCGGCAGATTCACGCATTGCGGGGATTGCTGTCAGTTCTCCCGGAGCCGTAGACATCCGAACGGGCGTGGTAGGGGGGATCAGTGCGATCCCGTATATCCATGGCTTCCCGTTTACCGAAGCGGTCAGCCGCCGCCTGAGCGGACTTCCGGTCTCTATTGAAAATGACGGCAACTGCGCCGCTCTCGGTGAACTGTGGAAGGGGGCGGCGGCCGGCAGGCAAAATATGGTCTCCGTGGTGTGCGGCACCGGAATCGGCGGTTCCATCGTTCTGGATGGCCGTGTATACCGGGGAAAGTCCAATAATGCAGGCGAGTTTGGCAACTATCTGGTGAACCGGGAAGGGGAACAGAGGCGGACGTGGAGCTCCTGTACGATGGTGAATCAGGCAAAAAGATACGAGGCGCTGACGGGAAGAGGTACCGATGGCAGGGAACTCTTCCGTCTGGCCGAAGCCGGGGACGGCGATGCGGTCCGGCTGGTGGAGGAATTTTACGAGGCCATGGCTGTCGGACTGTTCCAGATCCAGTTTACGCTGGACACAGAGCTGATCGTGCTGGGCGGCGGTATCAGCGAGGCGCCCTTTGTCATTCCCGAAATCTATAAGCGGATGGAACGGCTGGCGGAGGATGCGGAGTTCGGATTTCTGATGCCGGAGATCGTCCCCTGCCGGTTTGGGAATAAGGCGAACCTGTATGGGGCTTTGTACTGCCATTTATATAGGTGATAATACGTAACAGTATTGCAGGAGGTTTCAATGGAGTATCAGTTCAGTAAAGATTTTCTATGGGGCGCGGCCTGTTCCGGGCCCCAGTCGGAGGGCAGCTTTCCGGGGGACGGAAAAGCGGAGATGGAATGGGATTACTGGTTTCAGCAGGCCCCGGAGTTGTTTTACGACGGTGTGGGACCAGCCGTGACTTCGGATTTCTACCATAAATATAAGGAGTATGCCGGACTTATGAAGGAGATCGGCATGAACTCCTACCGCACCTCAATTCAGTGGAGCCGGCTCATAAAAGACCGTGAGGGAACCATAAATGAGGCGGGCGTGGAGTTTTACAAGTCGGTGATTGACGAGCTGTTAAGCTGCGGGATCGAGCCGATTCTCTGTCTCCATCACTTTGATCTGCCCATGTACTGGGTGGAGAAGGGAGGCTTTGAGAACAGGGAAACGGCGGAGGCATTTGCGGCGTACGCGGCAAAATGCTTTGAATTGTTCGGAGACAGGGTAAAACGGTGGCTTACCTTTAACGAACCGATTGTCATAACGGAGGGCGGCTATCTTTATAAGAATCATTATCCGGCTGTCTGTGATGCGAAAAGGGCGGCCCTGGTATCGTACCATCTTCAGCTTGCCAGCAGTATGGCGGTTAAGGCGTTTCGGAAGAGAGGCGGGGAGGGGCAGATCGGTATCGTGCTGAATCTAACGCCTACCTACTGCAAAGAGCCGGAGAATGCAGAAGACAGAAGAAGTGCGGAAATTGCCGATCTGCTGTTCAACAAATCATTCCTGGATCCTTCCTTAAAAGGAGAGTATCCAAACGCCCTGGTGGAGCTTTTAAAGAAGGAGGGAATCTGCCCGGAGGCTCAGGCGGAGGACTTAGAGGTGATCCGTGCCAATACGGTAGATTTTCTCGGAGTGAATTACTACCATCCGAGGCGGGTTACGAGAAGGAGCAGTCCGTTTACTGGTCCCCTCATGCCGGAAAAGTATTTTGAAGAATATACTTATGAAGGGCAGAAGATGAATTTTTCGAGAGGATGGGAGATATATGAGCCTGCCGTCTATGAAATCGCCATCCAACTGCGCGACAATTACGGCAATATTCCCTGGTACCTGTCGGAAAATGGTATGGGCGTGCAGAACGAAGAGCAGTTCATCGGCGTGGATGGCATCGTGGAGGACGATTACAGAATTGAATTCATCCGGGATCATTTAATCTGGCTTAATAAGGCTATCGTGGAGGGCTGTAACTGCTTCGGATACCACTTATGGGCGCCCTTTGACTGCTGGTCCTGGAAGAATGCATATAAGAACCGGTATGGCATGATAAGAGTGGATAGAAAGGACAATTGCCGGCTTACGGTAAAGAAATCGGGAAGATGGTTCCGGGAGACGGCGGAACGGGGCGGATTTTTTCTGCATACCGAAATATAAATCTGCAAAACAAAAAGGAGCATGGCCAGATACCGGACGGTATCGATCATGCTCCTTTATGTATTTAATTATTCCTCAGAAATAGCGCCTGTAGGACATACACCAGCACAAGTTCCGCAGCTGATACAGGTATCAGCGTCGATAACGTACTGTCCGTCGCCCTCAGCAATCGCGTTTACTGGACATTCACCTTCACATGTTCCGCAGCTTACGCATGCATCACTAATAACATATGCCATAATAAATTACCTCCTTATATTCTATACATTTGCCTATATTCTATACTATAAATGTAAATTATTCAAGTGGAAAATGATGTAGTTTTTGTTCAAAATTAGGAGCAGAAAAGATCCGGTGCTCCAGTGCGCACATCTTTGATGCCGTGAAGTATGATTTTCTTTGCAGCCACGGCGCCATCTTTTGACATCGGCGGCACATCCTCCAAAGGATAAATCATGCCGAGATTCTTATATTTTACCTTGCCCATATCGTGGTAGGGAAGGACATCCAGGGCCTTCACGTATTTCAGTGTTCCGATAAAACGGCCCAGATGGTATAAGTCTTTTTCGTTGTCCGTAATTCCCGGTACCACTACATGGCGAATCCACATGGGGATCTGTTTTTGATCGAGATACTCTGCAAACTGCAGAATATTCCGGTTCGGGCGGCCCGTAAGCAGCCGGTGCTTTTCGTCATCAATCTGCTTTAAATCGAGCATAACGAGGCAGGTGGAGGCGAGCAGACGGTCCAGCTGCTCTAAGTATGCCGTATCTGCGTCCCGGAAGGTGACGCCGGAGGTATCAAGACACGTATGGATATCCCGCCGGCGTGCCTCCTCAAATAATTCCGTCACAAATTCCATCTGAAGCAGGGGTTCTCCGCCGGTCACCGTGATGCCTCCGCCGCGGTAGAACGGGCGGGAAGCCTCATACTGGCTCAGGATCTCAGAGACCGTCATGGAGGTGCCCCCGCCTGACGACCAGGTGTCAGGGTTGTGACAGTACTGGCAGCGCATGGGACAGCCTTTCGTAAAGACTACCATGCGGATGCCCGGCCCGTCAACGGTGCCGAAGCTTTCAATCGAATGTATCTGACCTGTCGTCATGCGGAGAGCGCCTGCCTTTCTTATGAAAATGGAACGTATTTCATGTGCATTTTAGATCGCGTCGTGGAACGTACGGGAGATAACCTCGTCCTGCTGTTCCTTTGTAAGCTTAATGAAGTTAACCGCATAGCCGGATACACGCACGGTCAGCTGCGGATAGTTTTCCGGATGCTTCTGAGCGTCCAGTAAGGTTTCACGGGTGAACACGTTGACGTTTAAGTGGTGTCCGCCTTCCTGTACATAGCCGTCTAACAGGGATACCAAGTTGTCGATCTGAGAGTCACTGATGTTTGTATTTGCCATGTTTTTTTCCTCCTGTAATGGTGTATTTAATAGTTGTCTGAGAAATCCGTCGCACTGTTTTCCGGGTCCTCCTCATCGGTGTCCATACCCTCGAACAGGGTGGGCACGTTGCAGGCCAGATTGCCGGCGGCACAGTCTAAGGAATTCATGGTGGTGACGGTCTTTGATGTGGTGGTATCCGCGCTGACCGTTCCGTCTGAGGCCGTGCGGATGTTCATATGACCGCCGCCGCCGGATACAAACGCATCCAGCATGGCGACGATATCGTCAATCTTTTTTTCGTCAGGGGCTGCCATAAAAGCACTTCCTTCCTTAACAGGTTATCAGTTAAATGTTGTCTAAATCCACTTCCAGATCGCCGGTAAAGATCTGATCTTCCTTGCCGAGCGCTCCGGGCACGATGGAGAAGGTATTGGAAATACCATCCTGCGCATCCTTAAATGGAAGCTTTGCAACGGAAGCCAGAGAAGCAACGGCTCCGTGGCTGTCGCGGTGGTGCATCGGGTTGGCGCCTGGCGCAAATGCCTCGCCTGCCTTTCTGCCATCCGGTGTCGCGCCGGTGTTCTTACCGTATACGACGTTGGAGGTGATGGTTAAGATCGAGGTGGTCGGGATACCTCCGCGGTAGGTGTGATTGCCCTTTACGTAGTTCATGAAGGTGTGAACAAGCTCGCTGGCCAGCTGGTCAACGCGGTCGTCGTTATTGCCGTATTTCGGGAAATCACCTTCTACGATATAATCCACGACGATGCCGTTTTCATCACGCACGGTCTTGACCTTTGCGTATTTGATGGCGGATAAGGAGTCGGCCACTACGGATAAGCCGGCGATACCGGTTGCAAACCAGCGGGTTACCTTCTTGTCATGGAGCGCCATCTGTACGCGCTCGTAGGAGTATTTGTCATGCATATAGTGAATGATGTTTAAGGTGTTGACGTAAACGCGGGCCAGCCATCTCATCATGTCTCTGTATGCCTCCATTACCTCATCGTAATCGAGATATTCGGAGGTGATCGGACGGTACTTCGGACCTACCTGCTTCTTTGTTACCTCATCGATACCGCCGTTAATCGCGTATAACAGGCACTTCGCCAGGTTGGCGCGGGCGCCGAAGAACTGCATTTCCTTGCCGACACGCATGGAAGAAACACAGCAGGCGATGGCGTAGTCGTCACCGTGGGTGACTCTCATCAGGTCATCGTTCTCATACTGGATGGATGAGGACTCGATGGAGGTCTTGGCACAGAATCTCTTGAAGTTTTCCGGAAGTCTGGTGGACCAGAGAACCGTTAAGTTCGGCTCCGGAGCGGTTCCTAAGTTCTGTAAGGTGTGTAAATAACGGTAGGACATTTTTGTGACCATGTGGCGTCCGTCGATGCCGACACCGCCGATGGACTCTGTCACCCAGGTCGGGTCTCCGGAGAACAGTTCGTTGTATTCCGGTGTACGGGCAAATTTTACGAGACGAAGCTTCATAACAAAATGATCCACGAATTCCTGAATCTCTTCTTCCGTGAAGGTGCCTTCTGCCAAATCTCTCTGTGCGTAGATATCAATGAAGGTGGAGGTACGTCCCAGGGACATTGCCGCTCCGTTCTGCTCCTTGACAGCCGCTAAATAGCCCAGGTATGTCCACTGGATCGCTTCCTTAACATTAGTCGCCGGTTTGGAGATATCAAAACCGTAGATAGCGCCCAGCTTCTTTAACTCACCCAGTGCGCGCAGCTGCTCAGACAGTTCCTCACGCTCACGGATTACGTCGGAGTACATGATGGTACGTGTGGTCGATTTCTGCTCTTCCTTGTTCTCGATCAGGCGGTCGATGCCGTATAAAGCGATACGGCGGTAGTCGCCGATGATACGGCCGCGGCCATACGCATCCGGAAGGCCGGTGATGATGTGGTTGGAACGGCAGGCGCGCATCTCGTCGGTATAAGCGTCGAATACGCCTGCGTTATGTGTCTTTCTGTGAACGGTAAAAAATTCCTTGATTTCCGGATCAATGGTATAGCCGTTGTCCGCGCATGCCTTCTCGGCCATTCGGATACCGCCGTATGGCTGTAAGGAACGCTTAAATGGCTTATCTGTCTGAAAACCTACAATTTGCTCCTTTTCTTTATCCAGGTAGCCTGGGCCGTGGGAGGTGATGGTGGAAACAATTTTCGTATCCATATCCAGCACACCGCCAGCTTCTCTTTCTTTTGCGGTCAAATCCATAACCTGGGCCCACAAATCCTTTGTAGCCTGGGTCGGACCTGCGAGGAAGGTGTCATCGCCGTCATAGGGGGTGTAGTTCTTCTGTATAAAGTCTCTGACATTGATTTCTCTTTCCCAGACGCCGCCGCTAAAATCTCTCCACTCTGGTCTCATAATGTTGTACCTCCGTTGATTGCTTATTTATAAGTAAAAATAATGAACGAGTGCTGCCAAAAGTTATAATTCATACAACTTTTGTATGAATATATTATAGTTGAATACTGTATACACGTCAAGTCCTAGTCATGATAAAATTTTTACAAAAATGGCTGGACAATCCCTTGCTATTTCGGAAGAAAAGTATTATATTATAGAAACAGTATGTACATTTTTAAAGGAGGAATACACGATGCAGATTAGTAAAGATATGTTAATTGGCGCTCTGATCCAGATGGATGATTGCATTGCACCGATTTTAATGCGCGCTGGCATGCACTGTCTTGGCTGCCCGGCTTCTCAGGGTGAGTCTTTAGAAGAAGCATGTATGGTTCATGGAATTGACTGTGAAACACTGGTTAATCAGATTAATGAAGTTCTTGCTGATAGATAGAAAAAACTTTATAGGAGCATCGGCCGTTTTCTTTGAGACGGCCGGTGCTTTTATTTTGTAAAAAAATAATTTATACGTTATAACAAGATGACGGGTCGGGCTGCCTGTTATGATAAGTTTAACGCATTTGTAATTATTTTCTATATATGATAAAATGGTATCATGAAAAATATACGAAATAGATAAAGATGTTGACAAACATGTTATAACATGTTATTATAACATCACAGACAAGGAGGAGCATATGGAACAATCCATCAGGCTTGATAAGGATTCTAAGGTACCGATTCACCAGCAGTTGTACTCTTATATAAAAGAAAGGATAGCAGAGGGCTTTTATAAAGAGAATGAGATCATTCCGTCAGAGAAAGAAATGCAGGAGATGTTTGAAGTGAGCAGGATTACAGTTCGCAGAGCGATATCAGATCTGGAACATGATGGCTATCTGATTAAGCGGAAAGGGCGTGGAACGATTGTATGCCCGCAGAAAAAGGAACGTGATATGTCTGTATTCAACAGCTTCAGCGGTGATGCTAAGGTCAAGGGGGATAAACCGGGTTCTATTATTCTGCACTGCAAGGAAGTGGAGGCGAGCGTTAAGATTGCAGAGATGCTTCAGGTGGAAACTGGGGAAAAGGTTTACTTCCTAAAGCGGCTCAGGCTGCTCAATGGGCGTATTATTGCTCTGAACGAGACGTATGTCAGCGGCCGTCTGGGATTTGCACTCAGGGGAGAGGACTTTGATTCTACGACGTCGCTGTATGAGTACTTAGAACAGCATGGAATTGTGCTTGGGAGTGCGGATGAGACCGTGGAAGCAAAGATGGCGACTTCTGAGATTCGAAGGGAACTGTTTTTGGAGGAAAGCAAGCCTCTGGTCTACAAGGAACGGGTTACATATGACATGAACGGGAGACCGGTGGAATTTTCGGAGAATTCCTACTTGTCGGATTCTTACAAATACTATATTCATATTACCAATGTAAGAGGGGAGGGAAATACGGGTGAAAAGGTATGATTTCCATTCACATCTGGGGAAGACCAGATCAGGAGACGCAAACAACGCGGATCAGCTGGTAAAGGAGCTGGGTGAGTTTGGAATCACAAAAGTGGGTATCTGTTCTTTATCAGGAAACGGTATGAGGCCGCAGAATGACCTTGTTTATGAAGCCATGTGCCAGTATCCGGGTATTGTTGAAGGTTACGCGGATATTGATCCCAAGGCTCCGGAGGCGTTTTTAGAGATTCACCGGACGCTTGGAGACATGAAGATGAACGGAGTAAAGTTCATGTCATGGAAGCACGGCTACGCAGTGGAGAACTGCCCGAGTCTGGGTCCTGTAATTGATGAGATCGGAAAATATGGAGTTCATATTCAGATTCATGGAGGCGCGAGCCCTTTATGTACACCGTTTGTCTGGATCGAACATGCGAAGCGAAGGCCGGATATGCGGTTTGTATTTACCCATGTCTGCGGCCGGGAGTTTGGATACAGCTGTATCGAGGCAATCCGGGATCTGGATAACTTCTGGGTAGAGACGTCAGCAAATATGGAAATTGACATACTTAGAAAAGCAGTGGAGGTTCTGGGACCGGAACGAATTCTGTTTGGAACCGACTGGCCATATAAACCGACCAATATTGAAATCGAGAAGTTGTATCATTTGGGGCTTAACGAATCGGAGTTGGAGTTGGTATTTTACAGGAACGCCGAGAAGTTATGGAAAAGGAAGGAGCAGCATCATGGTTGTATCACACATGAGAATTGATGACCGGCTGATTCATGGACAGATTGTAACAGCGTGGATATCGGACTCGAAAGCTGGAGAGATCCTTGTGGCCGACGATATGGCGGCGAAGGACCCGACTCAGCAGATGCTTTTGAAGCTGGCAGTTCCTGCGAAAATCAAACTGACAATTGTATCAGTTGAAAAAGCGGCTGAGCTTTTAAAGACAGATCAGTCGGATACAAAAGTACTGCTGATCGTAAGGAATCCGAAAACGGCATTAGATTTATTTGAACGGGGCTTTTATATTGAGAGTGTTAATGTGGGGAATATCAGTAATGCCCGTTCAACGGTGGGGAGAAAACGCCTTTTGCCTTATATTTACGTAGAGCCTGAGGATATTGCAAATTTAACGGCGATTGCAGAAAAAAATATAAGACTTGATGTGAGGGCGGTACCAAATGATAAGTCCATAGACGGACTTGCACTCATTTCCAAATAGGAGAAGGGAGAAACGTATGAGTTTGTTAGTGAAAGCTGTCCTTGTAGCGCTGGTTACATGGCTGACATTTTTTGATAAGTATTGTACACAGTTCTTTACATACAGACCAATTGTAATAGGACCGATTATCGGACTGATCATGGGGGATTTGAAGATGGGTCTGATGGTAGGCTGTACTATTGAGCTGATGTTTTTGGGGCAGGTATTTGTCGGTACGGCGCTTCCGCCGGAGGAGACATTCAGCACGATTATTGCAACCGCATTTGCCTGCATTTCAGGCAGCACCGAGGTCGCACTGGCAACCGCGCTGCCGCTTGCAATTTTAGGGCAGATGGGCATGTACTTCAGAAATATGGTGCTCTGTGTATGGACTCAGCACAGGCTCGAGGCCGCTGTCGAGCGGGGGAGCAGAACAGGGATTACCATGAACTGTCTTATTCTGCCGAATGTATTCAATTTCGTACTGTTCTCTGTACCTGTTTTCCTGGCAATCTATTTAGGCGCAGGACCGGTCCAGGCAATTATCAATGCAATTCCCAAGGTTATTATCGACGGTCTGGCTGTAGGCGGCGGAATGATTGGTGCTGTCGGACTTGCATTGCTGCTGAAGTGTATTAATGTGAAACATATCTGGTACTATTTCCTGATTGGATTTTTCTTCTCCAGCTTTTTGAATATTAATCCGATTGGAATCACACTGATTGCAGTTGTATGTGTGGCTATGGCCTATTATCGCGAAATGGACAGGGAGGTAGCATAATGGCAGGAAATCAGACTGTAAATACCGATTTAACAAAACTTAACAAAAAAGATCTGCTGAAAATGTATATCTATTCCCAGGCATTCGTAAGCGGCTTTAACTACGAAAAGCAGGAGGCGCCGGGCTTTGCGTTTTCCATGATGCCGGTGATTGAAAAGGTATATAAGAATGAAGAAGATAAGAAAGAAGCATACAGGCGTCATACAGAGCTTTTCCTGACAGAGGCGAGACTTTCCCATTTCGTCATCGGTGTAACGGCGGCCATGGAGGAGCGCAACGCGAATGAGCATGATATTGATCCGGTCAGCATCAACGCCATTAAGGCAGCGCTCATGGGCCCACTGGCGGGAATCGGTGACTCCCTTTACCATGGAACACTGCGTCCTATTATTGCAGGCCTGGCAGTATCCATGGTGATTGCCAGCGGATACAGCAGTATGGTGGGACCGCTGCTCTTTGTCCTTGTTATGGCCGGTGTAGGTCAGCTTCTCCGTTACTTTGGCATTTTTAAAGGTTATGAGAAGGGCGTTGAATTTGTCGGTGCCATGCAGAGTTCCGGTCTGATCGACAAGATGACGAGACTGGCAGGAATTGCCGCTTACGCAGTTATCGGTGGTTTTGTGTACAAGTTTGTAACGATTAACGTTCCGTGGACTTACAAAGCCGGAGAGACGGTGGTAAGCCTTCAGTCCACTCTGGATGGGATCGTCCCGGGCATTCTTCCGCTTTTGTATACGCTTCTGATGCTGTGGCTGATGGACAAGAAGAAAATGAATCCGGTAGTTCTGATGCTGGTTACCATGCTGGTAGGTATTGCCGGATATGCGGTTGGAATTTTAGGATAGTTAAGGAGTAAAAGATGATTATTGATTATCATTCCCATATAAAATGGGATCGGGATACAAATCAATATGATACGGCTGCATTGCTTCAGGACATGGAGGAAAATCAGATAGATAAACGTGTGGTATCCGCGCTTGCCGGATTTTCCACGAGAGAGCAGAACAGCGCAGTGGCAGAGCTGGTAAAAGCCAATCCGGATCGGATCATTGGGTCTGCAGTGATTAATCCGAAGGAACGCGGCTGTGTTGAAGAGATGGAACGAATTGCGGCTTCCGGATACTTCAAAACCATCGAGCTGGATTCCATGGAACACTGTTACTATCCGGAGACCATGCCGGTTCTTGACACGATTATCGAAATAGCGGCGGCAAACCACATGCCTGTGAATGTATTCACGGGCTGGGGCTGCCGTACCATGCCGGCGCAATGGGCGTATTATGCCAAACGCCATCCCGATATGACGATGGTTCTTCTTCATATGGGAACCACGGACTTTGGCTATGGCTGCGTGGAACTCGTTCCCCAATATGAGAATCTGATGGTGGAAACCTCCTGTATGTACGAATTTCCTATTTTGAGAAAGGCTTTCAGTCAGATACCGAAGGAACGTTTTCTCTTTGGAAGCCACTATCCGGATAAACTGACGGTATGCTCGGTTCATACCTTTGATTTACTTAAACTTCCTGAAGAACTGAAGGAGTGCATGTTCTGCAAGAACGCAGAGCGTTTGCTTTCCTGTTTTTCGAAGGCAGGAGGAGGCACGGCTAAGTAGCTGGCTACAATATAAATAGGGAAGAGGGAGTATCATGAATAAAGAAGAAGTGCGACAACTGTTGAATAACCAGTCGTCCAAGCTGTTTGACGATATCGTAAACAGCCGCGTCCTCGGTGCTAATAATCATATTCGTATGATAGGGGAAATTATGCTTTTGACTGCTGAGGACGAGTCGGAGAATGGAAAAAGCGTTCTCTATAAGGTGAGAGAAATAGCCCGCTTCTTTATGGAAACAAGAGGGCAGCAGAGCCGGGCGATTTATAATGCGATCCGCTATTATATAAAAGGCCTGGATGACCTTGAGAACGCAGGGGAACGGGAGATACGGGAGCGTATTGCAAATCGGATTAACGCTTACGGAGCGGAGGCCGCAAAGGATATGGACACACTGATCTCTTATGGTGTTCATATTGCGGAAAACTTGGATACGATTATGATTTTTGACTATTCCAGTACCGTAGATCGTTTTGTGGCGGAACTGGGAAGAAAACGTACCATCTATATACCGGAGAGCCGGGCGCTTGATGGAGGGAGGCCTTTCGTAAAAACCGCGGTAGAAGCGGGGCACGAGGTTCATTTTATTCCTGATACAACGATGTTTATTGCTTTAAAAAAGTGTCAGGCAGCATTCATGGGGGCGGAAACCGTTTATCCTGATGGTACGGTTTTTAATACAGTAGGGTCGGATATACTGGCCATTCTGTGCCGTCAGATTGGGATACCTCTTTATGTACTGACTCCGATGATTAAGGTGGATACACGGCCTGTCTATGGATATAACAGGTTATCACCCATGCCGTTTGATTACGGTCCCCGATTGGCAGGAGCGTGGGATATGGAGGCGAAGGAACGGGTAGATTTTAGAGGGATTAAGCTTCTGGAAATTGCTCCGGAGTACATCCGGTCATTAATTACCGAGAAGGGGATTATTCCGTCTTCTGCCTTCTTTCATGAGGCGATGGAATATGCGCGTTTTTTAGAGGAGGTGTGAGAACGGTATGATGTGTGGTAAAGAATTTCCAGTGGCACTGGCCATGATACAGCCAGAGCCGTTTCCGGGAAGTTTTCGGCATGATGGAATGCCGTTTGAAGAGATTGTCGCTGTGTCATTAAAAGAAATTGAGATGATTCAGGCCAACGGTTTTGACGGATATATTATTCAGAACCGGAATGATGCGCCTGTCCGGCAGCAGGCACTCCCGGAGACGGTTGCTTATATGACCGCGCTGGCAAAGGAGTGCAGAAGAAAATACCCGGATATGATACAGGGGATTCTGGTCAACTGGGATGGAGTAGCATCGTTGGCAGTGGCAGCTGCGGCAGGCTCAGATTTTATCCGGGTGGAGCACACCTATACGGGGGTGGAAGTCGGGTATGCCGGTATGCTGGAAGCACAGTGCGTGGACATCTGCCAGTTTAAGAAAAGGATCGGGTCCCATATTCCGGTTTATGCGGATGTACAGGAAGTTCACTATGAACAGCTGGCGGGAAAGAGCATTGTTGACAATGCATGGGACACAGTGATGAATGCATTTGCAGACGGGCTCTTTTTGGGGGGACTAAGCTGCGAAGAGAGTATTGAAATTATTAAGAGTGTACGGAAACGTCTGGGCAGCAAAATTCCTATTTTTTTAAGTTCCGGCGCAACCGGGGATAATATCAGCGAGATTCTGCAGTATTACGACGGTGTCAGTGTGGGAACATGGGTGAAAAATGGAAACATGAGAAATCCAATTGACCCGGTGCGGGCCGGACAGTTCATGGAAGGTGTGAAGACAGCTCGGAAACTGCGTGAAAACAGCAGAGATGAGGAGAAGTTATGATAGGAATCATTGTTGCAGGGCACGGAAATTTCGCGTCGGGTATTACCAGCATGCTGGAGCTGGTGGTTGGAAAACCGGAAAATTATGAGTATATTGATTTTCTTCAGGGAGAATCACAGGAAGCTCTGGAGGATGACTACAGGGAAAAGCTGAATAATCTGAAGGACTGTGAAAAAATAGTAATTATGACGGATATTACCGGCGGTTCTCCGTTTAAATCGGCCGTTACTTACGCTGTTTCGGATGACAGGCTGAATGTTATTTCAGGGACGAATGTGCCAATGCTGGTAGAACTGATCTTCCGGCGTATGAATTCTGACGACAGTGAAGATCTTATTCAGTCTTCCATGGAAGCAGGAAAAGAGCAAATCATTCGATTTCATAAGGATATGCTATGAAGCTGATAAAAAATGGTACAGTTTTGACTGCGGAATCCGAATTTAAGGGAGACATTCTGATTGATGGGGAAACCATAATGGCCATTGGGAAGAACCTGGATCAATTGGCTGATGATATAATTGATGCATCCGGCAAGTACATTTTCCCGGGAGGCGTGGATGAGCATACTCATTTTGGCTCTTTCGGGGGAAGACTGTTTGAAACAACAGAGGCGGCAGCAGTCGGAGGGACGACAACCATTGTTGACTTTGTTCCTCAGGAGAAAGGTGATTCTCTGGGAACAGCAGTTGAAAAACATGCGGCTAAGGCCTCCGGCATATCCTGCGTGGATTTTGGTTTTCATTCCATGGTGATGGATATGCAGCCGGATACGCCGGATCAGATAAAAGAGCTTCCCAAACATGGCGTATCCTGTGTGAAGATGTTTATGGCATACAAAGGAACTCCCTTCTTCATGGAAGATATTTCAATCCTTAATGTGATGAATGAGAGCAAACGCCACGGAATTACCATGATGGTTCATGCGGAAAATCCGGATATGATATCATTTTATACGGAGCGATTAAAGGCGGAAGGGCATCTTGCACCGGTCAACCATTCCTATTCCAGACCGCCGGTTACGGAAGAAGATGCGGTTCGTCATGCAATTGCCATGGCGCAAGTGGCGGATGTACCTCTTTTTATTGTTCACGTATCGACGAAAGGGGCTATGGAAGCAGTCAGGGAGGCCTATGCCGGAGGACAGTCTGTGTTTGGAGAAACATGTACCCATTATCTGGTGCTGGATACCTCTTATCTTGCTCTGCCGGATTTTGAAGGCGCAAAATACGTCTGTGCACCGCCCCTTAGAACAAAAGAGCATCAGGAGGCATTGTGGGAAGGAATAGACAGAGGCTGGCTGAATGCAGTCAGCTCGGACCACTGTGCTTTGGTCGGAGGCTTTGAAAAGAAAAAAGAGGGACTGGAGGATTTCACAAAAATACCAAATGGAATCCCTGGCGTTCAAAACCGGATTTCAGTGCTATGGAGTCAGGGAGTGGCCAAAGGGCGTATATCTAAACAGCGGTTTGTGGATTTGATTGCCACCACCCCGGCGAAAAATGCAGGACTTGTAAATAAAGGACAGATTGCTCCCGGATTTGATGCGGATCTCGTGATATATGACCCGGGTTATCACGGAATTATAACGCAGAAGGATAATCTGGAAGGCATTGACTATGAGACGTTTGAAGGCTTTGAAATGACAGGGCGCCCGGAACAGGTTTTTCTAAGGGGGATGCTGGTTGCAGAGAACGGACGCTTTACCGGAAGAAGGGGCTGTGGACATCGGATCTTTGCAAAACCGTACGCTGCTGCGTATAAGCATTACAGACCGGCGCTATAAGGCGGGCAGAATTTTGCCCATCTTTATTCATGTCTTTATGAAAAGATATCCAGCCGCATTGACACAAAAGAAGGAATATGATAGATTAAGCGTTGACAGGAGTGATTACCATGGATCGAATTATCATAGATGAATTAAAGAGACGAATGAACTCTGTACAAATGGTACCGGTGAGACATTGTACGGAGCTTAAACTGGAAGCATAAATGCTTTTTTCTTTCGCCGGAAAACAGGAAGTGCGGCGGCATACAGAAGTATGCCTGTTTTTTCGTACCTGTTTTCCGTAAGAGAAGCAATGATTGCATATCGGGGGCTGTGGACAGTGTTTTGTCCGCAGCCCTTTTTGTCTGACTGAAAGTAGGGGGAAGTTTGCTTCCGCCGAAAATGTCGGGAACAGAGGGCTGAAAAATAAACTCAGCCTTCTTTTTTTATTTACCAATAGAAAGGACTTTAAATAGAATGAATGATTTAAACTGGAAAAAATCCATTACCCGGTTCTTAACCGCGCAGACGATCTCTCTGTTTGGCTCCTCGCTGGTGCAGTACGCGATTGTCTGGTATATCACACTCACAACCTCATCCGGAAAAATGCTTACGATTTCCACCCTGTGCGGGTTCCTGCCGCAGATATTGATCTCCCTGTTTGCAGGTGTCTGGATCGACCGGTATGACAGGAAGCTGATGATTATGCTTTCCGATTCGGTTATTGCCGTATCGACGCTTTTGCTGGCCATCGCGTTTCTCAGCGGGCATAAGAGCGTCTGGCTTTTATTTGCCGCGTTGGTGGTGCGCTCGGCGGGAACCGGCATCCAGACGCCGGCTGTAAATGCCATGATCCCTCAGATCGTTCCGCAGACACATTTCATGAAGATAAACGGCATCAACAGCACGCTGTCCTCCATGATGATGTTCTTGTCACCGGCGGCCAGCGGAGCGATTCTGTCCGTGGCGCCTTTAGAGGCCACGCTGTTTATCGACGTGCTGACTGCTGTGATCGGCGTCGGCATTACCGCCACCATCCATGTCAGGCCATATGAAAGACGCGTCATCCCCGGTAATACCGGCCTGAAAGAAATAAGAGACGGGTTCCGTTATCTGAAAGAGAACAGATTTATAAAAAGACTGCTTTTGTTTCAGATTACCATACTTATCCTTGTCAGTCCATCAGCCTTTTTGACGCCTCTTATGGTGAGCAGGACGTTCGGCAGGGAGGTATGGCGCCTGACTGCCAGCGAGATGACCTACAGCCTTGGAATGGTGCTTGGTGGTATTCTGATCGCCTCCTGGGGCGGATTTAAAAAGAGAATGAATACGACAATGGCCGCGGGAGCCATCTACGGGCTGATCATGATTGGATTGGGAAATGCCGGCGTCTTTCTGCTCTATCTGCTGCTTAACACTGCCATTGGCGTTGTCTCGCCGTGCTACAATGCGCCCATTACTGTGACGATACAGGAAAAAGTAACACCGGGCATGCAGGGGAGAATCTTCAGCTTTATGCAGATCGCAACCTCCTGCGCCCTGCCGTTCGGTATGGTAGTGTTTGGCCCGCTGGCAGATGTGATGCCTGTCCAGCACCTTTTAAATGCGGCAGGCCTGATGATCTTAATCTTATCCCTGGCAGTTTGGAACATGCATTATTTTTCTGTGGAGATGGCTGGGGAAGCTTAGCTGTTATCAGTTGAGAAATCAACCATAATCAATGAAAAACAGGCGGAGACAGCCAATCTCCGCCTGCATATTCTGATTTCGGCTGAACGATATCCGTGATTGAAAAATAAGGCCTTAAGAAACCGCGCTGAAAATAATAGTGTAAAGCAAAAATGAAAATGTCCTGAAAAAAGTGCATTATTAGCACCGGCG
>NZ_JBKVCZ010000135.1:0-17387 GCF_046966825.1 Hungatella sp.
GTGTCCAGGTGATGACGCCGGGAGGAACGAGAGCGGAGCTGCTGCTGCATGATGCGGAACGGACAGAACATTCGGCCGTGTGCGCCGTCAGAAAAGACGCCGGAGATGACCCGGATGTGACGGATCAGGCTTTGATTTATGCTTCGGTAGAGTACATAAAAGACAGCGGTGACCCGGATATGTGTTACCGGAACAATCATATTTTCTTAACCGGAGGCCCTGGAGTCGGGATTGTGACGAAGCCGGGCCTTGCGTGTCCTGTGGGGCTTCATGCCATCAATCCGGTACCCAGAAAGATGATTTTCGAAGAAGTGGAGGCGGTGGCGCGAAGCGCAGGCTGCGAAGGACGACTCCTTGTCCGAATATGGATTCCGGAGGGGGAGCGTCTGGCTCTCAGCACCTTTAACCCAAAGCTTGGAATCGAGGGCGGGATCTCTGTGCTCGGAACCAGCGGGATCGTGGAGCCGATGAGCGAGGCCGCTTTAAGGGCCACCATTCAGCTGGAACTCCATATGAAGGCCGTGGCAGGGCAGCGGGAAGTGATCTTAACACCCGGAAATTACGGGGAGAATTTTTTGAAGGAGACGTTAAATCTCTCCCTGGCCCAGGGGGTCCAGTGCAGCAATTTCGTACAGGATTCCGTGAAAATGGCGGCGGACGAGGGGATGAACGGTCTTCTTTTTGTCGGCCACGTCGGAAAACTGATCAAGGTGGCCGGCGGTGTCGGAAATACGCATTCGAAGTACGGGGACAGGCGTATGGAAATTATGTGGGACTGTGCCCGGATACACTGTGAGGAGATGGCGGAGAGTGACAGGAACCGGTTGAAAGACCAGGTGCTCGCATCCAATACGACGGAGGAGGCGGTAATCTGGCTGGAAAAGGCCGGAGTCCTGAAACCGGCGATGATGACTGCGGTGGAACGGATGAAGCAGTACGTAGAAGAGTGGAGCGGGAGAACCGTGTGCGCCGAGGTGGTGACATTTACGAACGGATACGGTATACTTGGTATGACCTGCGGGGCAGAGAATATGATTGAGGCATTTCGTATTCGGGAAGAAGCAAACGAAATGCAGAAAGAATAGAAGAGAGAACAAGAACAGAGAACAAGAACAGGAGAGACAAGCATGTCTGGAATACTATACGGAATCGGAGTCGGTCCGGGAGACCCCGAATTAATGACCATAAAAGCAGCAAAGCGGATAAAGGAATGTGCGGTGATCGCCATTCCACACAGGGAAAAGGAACTGTGCACGGCTTACCAGATCGCGCGTCAGGCGGTGCCGGAGATTGAGGAGAAAGAGTGCCTCTACCTCCCCATGCCGATGACAAAGGATAAAAAGGTGCTGGATGAAAGCCATGATCTGGCGGCCGGCGCTGTGATGGAACGGCTGGACAGAGGGGAGGACGTGGGCTTCATCACGCTGGGTGATGTGAGCATCTACTCGACCTGCAGCTATCTGCTGGAGCGCCTGTGGAGTAAAGGGTATGCGACGAGGCTGGAATGCGGGATTCCCTCCTTTTCAGCGGCGGCGGCCAGGCTTGGCATGCCGCTGGTGTCCGGAGCGGAGGAGCTGCATGTGATACCGGCTACGTACCAGGTGAAGGAAGCACTTAAGCTTCCAGGCGTCAAGGTGCTTATGAAGACGGGAAAACAGATGAAGGCAGTCAAGGAAGAGATCCGCAAATGCGGGGCCAGTGCCGTTATGGTGGAAAACTGCGGCATGGACGATGAACGGATTTTTATGTCCCTGGAGGAGATTCCGGATGAGCCGGGATATTATTCACTGTTGATTGTGAGGTAGAGATGGTACATATCGTAGGAGCAGGTCCGGGAGCACCGGATCTTATTACCGTCCGTGGGAAGGAACTGATCTCACAGGCGGATACAATCATTTACGCAGGCTCGCTGGTAAATCCGGCGCTGCTGGAATACAGAAAAGAAGGCTGCCGCGTGTTAAACAGCGCGTATATGACGCTCGATCAGGTGGTAGAGGCGGTCCGTGAGACCGAGGCAGAGGGAAAGATGACTGTCCGCCTGCACACGGGGGACCCCTGCATCTATGGGGCGATCCGGGAGCAGATGGATGAATTTGACCGTTTGGGGATCTCCTATCAAGTCTGCCCGGGAGTCAGCTCCTTCTGTGGAGCCGCCGCAGCCTTGAATATGGAATACACGCTACCGGAGATATCCCAGAGCGTGGTGATCACCAGGATGGCAGGGCGGACTCCGGTTCCGGAGCGGGAATCCATCGCTTCATTTGCGGCGCATGGGGCGACCATGGTCCTGTTCTTAAGCTCAGGCATGGTGGCAGAGCTGGCGGATGAGCTGATGCGCGGCGGATACGGCGCGGACACTCCGGCGGCCATCGTCTACCGGGCTACCTGGGATGATGAGAAGAAGGTCGTCTGCACGGTGGGAACGCTGGCAGAGCGGGCGGCCGGGGAGCAGATCAGGAAGACAGCCCTGATTATCGTGGGAAACGCGGTGAGTCAGAGCGGGTATGCCCTTTCGAAGCTGTATGATTCGGGATTTACGACGGAATACAGGCAGGGAAGTGATTCTGAGGGGGCAGCTCTGGCACAGAAAGAGAGGAAATGATGAGGCTTTCGCTGATTTGTTTTACAGGAGCGGGGGCGAAGCTTGGCGCCCGGCTGTTGAAGGAACTGAGACTCAGCGGCCATGAATGCCGCGGGTACGTGCTGGAGAAGTTTTTGAACCCGTTTCACGAGACAAATGGTCTGGAACCCTTAAAATCCAGCCTTCAGGAATGGACCGGGAACCAGTTTGAGACGCGGGAGGGGCTGATTTTCATCGGGGCCGCAGGGATCGCCGTCAGGGCCATTGCACCGTGGGTAAAGGACAAGAGGACAGATCCGGCCGTTGTGGTCATCGATGATAGCGGCCGCTTTTCCATTTCCCTTCTGTCCGGCCATTTGGGAGGAGCCAATGGGCTGGCGGAAGAGACGGCGAAGCTGACGGGAGGAATCCCCGTCATCACCACAGCCACGGATATCCATGGCCGCTTTGCGGTGGATAATTTCGCAAAGGAGCAGGGGCTTTGGATCTCGGATATGAAGACGGCAAAGGCGGTGTCCGCCGATGTCCTGGCCGGTGACCCGGTGGGATTTTTCAGCGATTTCCCCGCAGCGGGAAGCGTGCCGGAGGGCTTTACCCAGAAGGAAAGCTGTAAAAGAAATGTCTGGATTACGGTGAAGCGTTATCCGGAGAACCATGACTTTCTGAAGCTGTTCCTGCCGGAAGGCGGGGAGGTGCTCCGTCTGGTACCGCGGATTGTAATCCTGGGAATCGGCTGTAAGAGGGGCACGGAAAAAGAAAGAATAGAAGCAGCCGTGGAGGAGGCATTGAGCCGGTGGAACATCGAGCCGGAGAGTGCGGCCGCCGTGGCGACAATCGATATAAAGAAAGAGGAAGCCGGACTCCTTTCCTATGTAAGGGAGCATGGCCTATCCTTTCAAACGTATCCGGTCGAACGGCTGCTGCTGGCGGAGGGGGAATTCTCCCCGTCTTCTTTTGTTAAGGAGATCACAGGCGTGGACAACGTCTGCGAGCGGGCCGCCGTAAGCCTTGTAGAGGACCTGGGCGGAGGAAGACTGATGATGAGAAAACAGGCGGGCGGCGGCGTCACGGTGGCGGCCGCGGTCCGGGATTGGAAGGTGAAGCTGTGAAGCAGACAGGAAAATTATATGTGGTGGGAATCGGACCGGGTTCCTACGAACAGATGACGATAAAGGCGGTTCGCGCTATGGAAGAGAGCCAGGTGGTGGTCGGCTATACGGTGTATGCGGATTTGATGCGGGAACATTTTCCCGGAAAAGAGTGGATCACCACGCCCATGAGGCAGGAGACAGAACGGTGCCGTATGGCAATCGAGAAGGCGGAGGCCGGCATGACGGTGGCGCTGATCTGCAGCGGGGACGCCGGTGTGTACGGAATGAGCGGCCTTATTCTGGAACTGGTGGGAGAATCGGATTCCCCGATCGTGGAGGTGATTCCCGGAGTGACGGCGGCGTTAAGCGGCGGCGCCTTGCTCGGCGCGCCTCTGGGGCACGATTTTGCCGTGATCAGCTTAAGCGATTTACTGACTCCGATGGAGCTGATCGAGGACAGGCTTTTGCACGCGGCAAAGGCGGATCTGGCCATATGCCTCTACAATCCCTCCAGCCGGAAGCGGTCGGATTACTTAAGACGGGCGTGTGACATCATGCTCACCGCCAAGAAGCCGGAAACGGTCTGCGGCATTGCAAAGAATATCGGCCGGGAAGGGGAGTCCATGGAGCTTATGACGCTTTCCGAATTAAGGGACACATTCACCGACATGTTTACCACCGTGTTCATCGGCAATGAGAAGACAAAGGCGGTAAACGGGAGGATGGTAACGCCGAGAGGGTACCGGAATGTGTAGGATTTTAATCTTCGGAGGCACTACGGAAGGCCGTCTTCTCGCAGAATACTGCCACCAGCAGGAAATAGAGGCGTACGTCAGCGTTGTCAGCGGTTACGGTGCGGACCTGCTTCCGGAAAGTGAATATCTCCATGTGCTTTCGGGCCGCATGGCCGGGGATGCGATGGAAGGCTTCATGAAGCGGGCATCCATCCGCGCCGTCTTTGACGCGACCCATCCGTATGCCGCTGAGGCAACTAGAAATATAAAGGAAGCCTGCGGCCGCGCCGGGGTCTCCTATCTGCGGGTGACGCGGGAGTCTGCCGCAGCGGAGAATCCTGGAGGTGACAGCGGCAAGGGCCCAGCCGCAGCATTTGCATCTCAAGTCGTATACGTGCATTCCGTAGAGGAAGCCGTCTGTTACTTGAAGGACAGGGAGGGAGACATCCTCGTGACTACGGGGAGCAAGGAACTTGCCGCCTATACAGCGCTTCCGGGATATGAGGAAAGGCTTTACGTGCGGGTTCTCCCCTCCTGCGTGGCCATATCCGCCTGCGAAGACGTCGGAATAAGGGGAAAACGCATCATCGCCATGCAGGGCCCGTTTTCCGAAGAAATGAACCGGGCCATGATGCGGCAGCTGGGAGTCCGCTATTTAGTGACAAAGGAAGCGGGAACAGCGGGAGGCTTTTTAGAGAAGCTCTCCGCGGCGGAAGCACTCTCCGTGACAGCGGTTGTGATTGGAAGACCGTTGGAGGAGAGAGACGGAATTACATTGGACGCGGCGAAAACACTCCTGAAAGAAGCGGGAACCGTATCCGCCAAACGGAAGCTTTCTCTCATCGGGACAGGGATGGGAGGCCCGGGCCAGATGACGCTTGCGGCCGCTGAGGCGCTGAAACGGTGCGATGTCTTATTTGGCGCCAGACGCATGACGGACGCGGCGGAGACACTGGGAGAACCGGCGTCGAAAATCCTGCGGGTTCCGATTTACGGGAACCGTGAGATCCTGGAATGGCTTGATAGCCATCCGGAGCATAAAAGAGCCGGTGTCCTGTATTCCGGCGACACGGGGTTTTACAGCGGCGCGTCCGGTATGGCCGCCGTGCTCTCGGAAAAACCGTACTGCGATTCCTATGAATTCACCACTTACCCGGGGATTTCGTCCGTATCGTACTTATGTGCCAAAATGGGACGAAGCTGGGAGCATGTGAAACTGATCAGCCTGCACGGGCGGGACTGCGACGCGGCCCAGGTGCTGGCTCAGAATCCGGCGGTATTTACGCTGCTGGGCGGGGCGAACACGGTAAAGGAACTCTGTGAGCAGCTTTTGAGAGCCGGGCTTACCGACGTGAGAATCACTGCGGGAGAGCGGCTCTCCTATGCCGATGAGCGGATTGTGACCGGAACGCCGGACCAGCTTGCAACCATGGAATTTACAAGCCTGGCTGTGGTTCTGATGGAACGGAACGAAGAGAGTGAGGGTGTCAGATGAGAGACGAATTGTTTATCCGGGGAGAGGTCCCCATGACGAAGAGCGAGGTTCGTGCCGTTTCGGTGGAGAAGCTGGAGCTTTCGCCCGATTCGGTCCTCTATGATATCGGAGCGGGGACCGGTTCCGTGTCGGTGGAGGCCGCGGCTTTTATGCCGGAAGGCACAGTCTATGCGGTCGAGAAGAAGCGGGAGGCCGTGGAGCTGCTGGAGAAAAACAGGAAAAAGTTTCAGGCGGAGCAGATTCGAATCATAGAAGGCGCGGCCCCGGAGGCTTTAGAGGGTCTGGAGGCGCCTACCCATGCATTTCTGGGAGGCACCTCCGGCAGAATGGCAGAGATTCTTTCTCTGCTGCTGGCAAAGAATCCAGAGGTCCGGGTGGTGGTGAATGCGATCACGCTGGAATCCGTTTCGAAGGTGATGGAATGGACCGCCGCCCGCGGGATCGAGGCCGATATCGTTCTGGTGTCAGTTTCACGGGCGAAGGCGGCGGGCCGGGTCCACATGATGATGGCTCAGAACCCTGTTTATGTGATTTCCTTTGGGGGGAGAGAGACAGGGGGCGTAAAAACGGCAAAGCAAGCGGTGACAGCCGAAAAGGCCTCCGGCTCAGAAACCGCATATCCGCGTTTGATGCTTGCCGCACCGAAGAGCGGCAGCGGAAAAACGATGATGACCTGCGGACTGCTGGCCGCATGGAAAAAGCGGAAGATAGAATGCCGGGCGTTTAAGTGCGGGCCGGACTACATCGATCCCATGTTTCACAAATATGTACTGGGAATCGACGGTGGAAATCTGGATACCTTTTTCCTGCCTGAGGAAGAGGTGCGAAATCAGTTTAAGGACCTGGCAGCCGGTGCTGACCTTTCGGTGGTGGAAGGCGTGATGGGATATTACGACGGTGTCGGAGGAAATGACACTTGGGCCAGCTCCTACGACACGGCCCGCGCCCTTGACGCGCCCGTCGTACTGGTTCTGGACTGCAAGGGAGCCTCACTTTCCCTGGCGGCAGAAATAAAAGGATTTCTGGAATATAGAAAAGACAGCCGTATACGCGGCGTTATCCTAAACAGGATCTCTCCGGTGATGGCGGAACGTCTCGTGCCGGAGATCGAAAAGCTGGGAATTTCCGTGTTCGGCTATCTGCCGGAATGCGACGCGGCAAAAGTAACCAGCCGTCATCTCGGACTTGTGATTCCGGAGGAGTCCAAAGCCCTGCGGGAGCGGCTGGAACTGCTGGCTTTGGAGATGGAGAAGACCGTGGATGTGGAAGGGCTTTTACGGCTGGCAGGCGGTGCCGGGGAATTGAAGGACGACGGTGAAGCGGCGGAGGATGGTGCGGAAGCCGTAATCGCCATTGAAGCACCCGGAACGGAACGCATCCGGATCGGTATCGCCAGAGACGAGGCTTTCTGTTTTTACTATCAGGAAAATATAAAGCTTTTTGAGAGTCTGGGAGCCGAGTTCGTGGAATTTGATCCCATGCGGGATGAGCATCTGCCAAAGGATATTGCCGGGCTGATGCTCGGCGGCGGTTACCCGGAACTCTATGCCGAAAGATTGTCGGCCAACGGCTCCCTTTTAAGAGAAATAAAAGAAGCGGCGGCCGGCGGAATGCCCATACTCGCGGAGTGCGGCGGTTTCCTCTATCTTCATGAGGAGCTGGAGACGAAGGAGGGGGAGGTCTTTCCCATGGCGGGAGTTATCGCGGGGCGGGCATTTCCAACCGGAAAACTGTCTCGATTCGGATACATCGGGCTCGTGCCCTATGGGGACACCCCGCTTTTGAAAGAAGGGGAAGAGATCCGCGGCCATGAATTCCACTACTGGGACAGCACGGCCTGCGGCAATGCGATGAAGGCCGTGAAACCAGGCGGAAAGAGAAGCTGGGACTGCATTCATGCAGATGGAGGTCTGCTGGCCGGTTTCCCCCATCTTTATTATCCATCGAATCCGTCTGCCGCAGAGCGGTGGCTGGAGCTTTGCAGGAAAGGAACTTAAGTCATGACAGAAGAATTAAACATACGGCGGGGCGTCTCAGAGGACATTCCCGAACTGGTGCGGCTATACGACGAGACGGTCGGGCATCTGGAAAGCCATATCAACTATCCGGGCTGGAAAAAGGGAGTCTATCCCGGAAGGGACGCGGCGGAAGAGGGTGTGGAGACAGGCACACTCTATGTGGCGGAGACCGGAGGCCGCATCATCGGTTCCATCATATTAAATGGAAAGCAGGAGGCCGCATACAACGGTGTCTCCTGGGGCGTGGAGGCGGAGCCGGATGAGGTAATGGTAATCCATACATTTCTCGTTCACCCGAATTTCCGTAAATCAGGCGCGGGGAAATTTCTGATGGAGTTTGCGGAATTGCAGGCCCTGAGGGAAGGAAAGAAGACGATCCGCCTTGACGTATACGAGAAAAATGAACCCGCAGTCCGGCTCTATGAGCGGCAGGGATACCTCTATGTGGCGACTGTGGATCTGGGACTGGGCTCCTGGGGCCTTCCGTGGTTTAAACTCTATGAGAGAACGGCGGAAGAATGCTTAAACGGAGTGTTGTCCAGGATATCCCCTCTTTCGGCAGATGCCATGGAACTGGCCTCTCTCACCTGGAGCCATGTGGCGAAGCCGCTCTACAGCCTGGGGATTCTCGAAGAGGACGTGATAAAGATCGCCGGAATATCAGAGACCCAGCATGTTGATATCGGTAAACGGGCGCTGATTATCATGTGCAGTGATAACGGCATTGTAGAAGAAGGTGTAACGCAGACCGGACAGGAAGTCACTGCCGTGGTAACTGAAAATATGACGGATGGAAACAGCAGCGTCTGCCTCATGGCTGACCGGGCGGGAGTGGACGTGTTTCCGGTGGATATCGGAGTCTCCAGAGATCTGCGTTCCGGCGCCAGAAACCCACTGATACGGAAAAAACTGGCTTATGGAACAAAGAATTTCCATAAAGAACCGGCCATGACCCGGGAGACAGCAGTATCGGCCATTGCCGCGGGAATTAGCGTGGCTGGGGAGCTGAAGGAAAAAGGGTACCGTCTGATCGCCACCGGAGAGATGGGGATCGGCAACACCACGACGAGCAGTGCCGTGGCGGCCATGCTGCTGGATCGTGATCCGACTGAAATGACGGGCCGCGGGGCGGGACTGTCGGACGAGGGCCTGATGAAAAAAATATCCGTTATCCGGGAAGCTGTGAAGCGGTACGGACCGGAATGCAGAGATGCCATCGATGTGATTGCCCATGTGGGAGGCTTAGATCTCGCCGGCCTTACCGGCGTCTTTTTAGGGGGCGCGGTCTACCGCATTCCCGTTCTGATCGACGGCTTTATCTCGGGTACTGCGGCGCTTGCCGCAGCAAAGCTGGCGCCGCCCGCCCGCGATTATATGCTGGCCACCCACGTTTCGGCGGAACCGGCGGGACGCCTGCTCCTGGATGAACTGGGCTTAAAACCATTTGTGGCGGCAGGAATGTGTCTGGGGGAGGGAACCGGCGCGGTTGCGTCCATCCCGCTCCTCGATATGGCGCTGGAGGTTTATACTAAAATGAGCACATTTCAGGATATTCAGATTGAGGAGTACAAGCCGCTGGCGCCTCAGACTAACACCGGGGCGCATTAGCAGTGCATCCCGGCACCACCAGGGCGTGCTGGTGCTCACAGCGAGGAGGAAGAGGATGGTAACACTGGTAACGGGAGGCAGCGGCAGCGGAAAATCGGCCTTTGCCGAGCAGGAGATTGTCAGATTGGGAAAACGGAGGCGGATCTACATAGCGACCATGAAGCCCTGGGATGAGGAGTGCAGACGCAGGATTGAACGTCACCGTCTGATGCGGGCAGATAAGCAGTTTGAGACTGTGGAGTGCTACCGCGGTTTGGAGCGGCTGAAGCTGCCTGCTGCGGGAAAAGACGGAGAGCTGACCGGAGCAGCGGAGTATGCAGTTCTTTTGGAATGCCTCTCCAACCTGGTTTCCAATGAACTGTTTGGAACCGGGGAGGACGACTGCCCGGACAGCCTTTCCGCCGAATACGGCTCTGCGGTGGCGGATTCGGTACTAGACGGAATTCTGAGTCTGAAAAGGAAGGTATCTGATCTCGTCATCGTGACCAACGAGGTGTTTTCAGCCGGCGATTACCGCAAACAACCGGTCTGCATAAAATGGGACGAAAACGGGGAAAATCCGGATACCGGAGATCTCTGCGGCTGGGATGAATCCACGGCTCTCTATCTAAAGGTTCTGGGAGAAATCAACTGCCGTCTGGGAATGCTTGCAGACCACGTCATCGAGGTGAGCGCAGGAATTCCCGTTGTAATTAAATAATCATGTCATACAGTTGTCATGTTTACTGTGTTACACTCATAAAAAAGTAAGGAGGCAGCAGTATGACACCATTTGATTATAAAAAAGAGTATAAGGCATTGTATCTTCCGAAGGAGATGCCATCCATCGTGGAGGTACCTTCCATGCAGTACGCGGCGGTGAGAGGACACGGAGATCCGAACGAGCCGGATGGGGAATACGGAAGGGCGGTTGCCGTTCTGTACGGGATTTCCTACACGATTAAGATGAGCTATAAGGGAAGCCGGAAGGTTGACGGCTTCTTCGAGTACGTCGTTCCGCCGCTGGAGGGCTTTTGGTGGATGGAAGGCGGCGCGCCGGGCGTCGATTACAGGAACAAGTCCGGATTTAACTGGATTTCCATAATCAGAGTGCCGGAATTCGTCACAGAGGAGGTATTTGCCTGGGCGAAGGAGGAGGCGCAGCGAAAAAAAGGGATCGATACGAGTCTTGCGGAGCTGATTACAGTTTCGGAGGGCCTGTGCGTCCAGTGTCTCCATATTGGAAGCTATAATGAGGAACCGGCCACCGTTGCAAAGATGGACCGTTATCTGCTGGAACAGGGCTATGAGAACGATATTTCTGATCTCAGGCGTCACCATGAGATATACTTAAGTGATCCGAGGAAGGTTTCTCCAGAACGCATGAAAACCGTAATCAGGCATCCGGTGAGACCGAAGATTGATTAGAGCGTATCTGGATATGAATTTTCAGACATGCTCTGGGAGAGGAAGGAAAAAATGATAGTTATGATTTGTGTTGACGACCGTAACGGCATGATGTTCAACCACCGGCGTCAGAGCAGAGACAGCGCAGTGCAGGAGCGGGTGCTCCGGTGCTCGGAGAACAGCAGACTTTGGATGAACGAGTATTCCAGTAAGCTGTTTTCGGAGCCTAAACCGGACTGGCTGTCCGTCGATCCGGCATTTCTTGACAGGGCGGGAAGCGGAGAGTACTGCTTTGTTGAGGACCAGGACATTTTGCCGTATGAAGATGAGCTTGAATCGATCATTCTGTTTCAATGGAACCGCAGTTATCCGGCGGATTTCCATTTTCCCGCGGATATCCTGTCTCATGGATGGACCATGACGGAATCCGAGGAGTTTGAGGGAAGCTCCCACGAAAAAATAATAAGAGAAGTGTATAAAAAAGATGAAGAGAATAAGTAATTATATTGCAGTTTTAGTCATGACGGTGCTGCTCCTTGCCGGCTGCGCCCAGTCACCGGCCCAGACCGGCGAAAGCCAAAGCACTGCCGGTGTATTGGCCAATGAGACAGAGCTTGTGGGCAGTACAGGACCGAAGCAGTTCAAAGTATCCGATATTCCCGCCTATTCGGGAGAAGCGTATGCCGCGGTAAACGGGAATGTCCCCTATTTCGAAACGTCAGATTTCACGACAGAATCCTTCGAGACTTATAGTGATTTAGACAGCCTCGGAAGATGCGGCACGGCCTATGCTAATGTAGGCACAGACCTTATGCCGACAGAAAAACGCGGGTCCATAGGCAAGGTGAAGCCTTCCGGGTGGCAGACCATAAAATACGATTTTGTAGACGGTAAGTACCTCTATAACCGGTGCCACTTAATCGGCTTTCAGCTGACGGCTGAGAATGCCAATGAAAAGAATCTGATCACAGGTACCCGGTATATGAATGTGGACGGCATGCTGCCGTTTGAGAACATGGTGGCCGACTACGTCAAGGAAACGAAAAACCATGTCCTGTACCGCGTTACTCCGGTTTTCCAGGGTAATAATCTGATCGCTGACGGCGTACTGATGGAGGCGGAATCCGTTGAGGACGAGGGCGACGGAATTTTATTCTGTGTATTCGTCTATAACGTGCAGCCCGGAGTCACCATAGACTACGCTACCGGCAGCAGTCAGCGATCAGAGAGTGCACCACAGGAGACCGCAGCGTCCGAGGCCGAGAGTAAAGCTGAGAGCAGCGCGGAAAGTAAAAACGAAAGTAAATCCAGTACCGAGACCACTTATATTTTCAATACCAATACTCACAAATTTCACTATCCTTCCTGTTCCAGTGTTTCGCAGATGAATGAATCAAACAAGCAAAGCTTCACCGGCAGCCGGGATGAAGCGATCGCGCGGGGCTATGAGCCGTGCGGGAGATGTAAGCCTTAATTCCTTTTTCTGCCGGCTGGTATCTTTAGCTATAAAATATACAGTTGTAGTGGGGGAGAGGCTCTGTGCCCCTCCTCTTTCCCGTCTTCACTCCAGGTCTCTCCCAAGCGTATCTTTCAGCCTCCAAATCCAATTTTGCGCCGGTAAATAAGAATTGAAACCGTGATATTTTTAAAAATCTTATAGACTTTATACGCCTGTTTATGGTATTATATACATAAGAAACACGTCACTAAAAGTTAATAATTGGATTGTAAAAAGTATGGTTCAATTTACTTGTATGGAGGTATATATGACAGATACAGAAAAAATTGATCAGATCCTATTAAAAATGGAAAGTTTTGCGACGAAAGACGATTTGAAGGTCTTTGCGACAAAAGACGATTTGAAGGCCTTTGCAACAAAAGACGATTTGAAGGCCTTTGCAACAAAAGACGATTTGAAGGCCTTTGCGACAAAAGCAGATTTAAGGCATGAAACCAATTTGGTGTTGGAAGAGCTGGATTCAACGGAGCAGAGACTCAACCGAAGGATTGATTCAACCAACAAAGACCTGCAAGAGTTACGTCGATATGTCACAGCTGTGCGATATAATAATGAGATTGTCGAAATTCTGATGAAACGACAGGACAATGTAGAACAAAGATTGCAAAAAGTGGAAAGAAAGGTGTTGTGTTCATAAGTTGTAACAGTTCAGACGGCGGGATAATTGGCGCATAAGTTGTTTAGATCTGTCTGTAAAAGGCAGAAAACAATTGAAAATATTTACAGCTCGTGATATGCTATTACTGTATCCTGACGCCAAAAACATGTTTTGAGGCGCAAGGTTCGGCTCGAGATAGGAAATATAACATGGAATGCAGATCGCATTCTTTTCTTGCCGTACCTTTTGGGGTGCGGCATTTTTGCTTTAACAAAATCAACGAGAATTCTCCCAGCCTCTACAGGTGGGAGATGAATCGCAAAAACAAACTTAGCGTCAGTGGCGGGCAGATATCCCCCACTGACAGGAGGTCAAAACAATCCGGGCAACCGGATAAAATGGCAGCATAGCTACGATGTCATTCTGAGTTTTGTATTCTGGACTCAGAATGTGGATTGAAATAATATTTGAAATATTTTAAGATTCCGGAGGTGTAACGATGGAAACAAGGATCGCGGTGGTGGGAATCGTTGTGGAAGCAGAGGAATCCGTAGAGAAACTCAACGAAATTCTTCATGAATACCGCCAGTACATCATTGGCCGTATGGGGATTCCCTATCATGAGAAGAAGATCAGCATTATCAGTATTGCGGTGGACGCTCCCCAGAGTATTATATCGGCTCTTTCCGGCAAGGTGGGAAAATTGAAGGGAGTCAGCTCGAAGACCGCCTACTCGGGAGTGAAATCATGAGCGACGCTGCAAAGAAGGTCATGGACTTAGCCGTGCGGTTGGCGGAGAATCACGATCTGCCGGATGACGCGCTGTATACGCTGATTACGGAACGAAATGAAGAGACAGCCCTGTTTTTGAGAAACGAGGCCAGAGCACTGTGCGAACGGATCTACGGACGCTTCGTCTATATCCGGGGACTGATTGAATTTACGAATTACTGTAAAAATGACTGCTACTACTGTGGAATCAGGAGAAGCAACCGGGAGGCAGAGCGGTACCGGCTGACAGAGGAGGAGATTCTGTCGTGCTGTGAGGCCGGCTACGGCCTGGGATTCCGCACTTTTGTGCTTCAGGGCGGAGAAGATCCCTATTTTACGGATGAACGGCTTGGTTCCATTGTGGCGTCAATCCGAGGGTTGTGTCCGGACTGTGCCATCACCCTGTCGGCAGGGGAGCGAAGCCATGACAGCTATAGACGCCTCCATGATGCGGGGGCAGACCGTTACTTACTCCGCCATGAGACGGCCGATCCGTGTCATTACGGTAGGCTTCATCCGGAGTCGATGAGCTTCGATAAGCGGATGGCGGCGCTGAAGGATCTGAAGGAAATCGGATATCAGACTGGCTGCGGCTTTATGGTTGGGTCACCATACCAGACCGCGTCCATGATCGTAAAGGATCTGCGCTTCATGAAGGAATTCGGTCCTCATATGATCGGGATCGGACCGTTTCTCTCTCATAAGGACACTCCGTTTTGTGATATGGAAAATGGGACAGCCGAATTGACACTGTATCTGCTGTCGGTTATCCGTCTGATGATGCCGAAGGTGCTGCTTCCTGCTACCACGGCACTCGGAACCGTGACGGAAGGCGGCAGAGAGGCGGGAATCTTAAGCGGCGCCAATGTGGTCATGCCGAATCTGTCCCCGGCAGGCGTCCGAAAGAAGTATATGCTGTACGACAACAAGCTGTCCTCCGGCTCCGAGGCCGCGGAGAGCCTGGAACTCTTAAGGGAATCCTTAAGTAAAATCGGTTATGGGATTGCCGTCTCGCGGGGCGACAGTCTTGTAATATAAAAATGAATGACTGACGGAGAAGCATTGGCTGACCCGGAAGAAAGGAAGGAATCATGTATAATCCAGAATCGTTAAAAGCAGAGGAATTTATTTCACACGAGGAGATCCAGGAGACACTCGACTATGCGGAAAAAAACAAAGAAAACGTGGAGCTGATTGACTCGATCATCGAGAAGGCAAGGCAGCTGAAGGGACTCAGCCACAGGGAGGCGTCCGTGCTGCTGGCCTGCGAGATGCCGGACAAGATTTTAGAGATGTATAACCTGGCGGAAGAGATTAAGAAGAAATTCTATGGAAACCGTATCGTCATGTTCGCGCCTCTCTACTTATCCAACTACTGTATCAACGGCTGTACGTACTGTCCGTACCACGGCAAGAACAAGCACATTGCCCGCAAGAAGCTGACGCAGGAGGAAGTGGCAAAGGAAGTAATCGCTCTTCAGGATATGGGCCATAAGCGTCTGGCTATCGAGGCGGGAGAGGACCCGGTGAGGAATCCTATCGAATACATATTGGAATGTATCGATACGATCTATTCCATTAAGCATAAGAACGGAGCTATCCGCCGTGTGAATGTGAATATTGCCGCTACCACGGTCGAGAACTACAGGAAGTTAAAGGATGCGGGAATCGGTACCTACATTCTGTTCCAGGAGACGTATCACAAGGAGAGCTATGAGAAGCTTCATCCGACGGGACCGAAGCACGATTACGCCTACCATACCGAGGCTATGGACCGGGCCATGGACGGCGGAATCGATGATGTGGGACTTGGCGTACTCTTCGGACTGGAGCTCTACAAATATGAGTTTGCAGGCCTTTTAATGCATGCCGAGCATTTAGAGGCGGTTCACGGTGTGGGCCCTCACACCATCAGCGTTCCGCGTATCAAGCATGCCGACGATATCGATCCAAGCGCATTTGACAACAGCATCAGCGACGACATCTTTGCAAAGCTCTGCGCATTGATCCGTCTTGCTGTGCCATATACGGGAATGATCATATCCACAAGGGAGAGCCAGCAGGTGAGGGAAAAGGTGATCCGCCTCGGTGTGTCCCAGATCAGCGGCGCTTCCAGAACGAGCGTAGGCGGTTATCAGGAGGAGATCCGGCCGACCGATACGGAGCAGTTTGACGTTTCCGACCAGAGAAGCCTCGACGAGGTGGTGCGCTGGCTGATGGAGATGGGGTATATTCCGTCCTTCTGTACCGCGTGCTATCGGGAAGGCAGGACCGGCGACCGTTTCATGAGCCTCTGTAAGAGCGGCCAGATTCAGAACTGCTGCCATCCCAACGCGCTTATGACGTTAAAGGAATTTTTGATGGATTATGCCTCCGAGGACACGAAAGCCATCGGAGAGAAGTTAATCGAGGCAGAACTCGCCAATATTCCAAAAGACAAGGTGCGGGATATCTGTAAGGATCATTTGGAAAAGATCGAACAGGGAATCCGGGATTTCCGGTTCTGAGATAGCATGCAGGAATGAATTTTCAAACATGCTCCAGGTCTCTGTCAGCGATGGCGGAGTGGACAGAAATAAATAAAAGACAACTCAGAGGACTGTGGGGGGAAGAAATATGGGACTAAGTGATACGCCGGGCGGCGAGCGCATACACATTGGCTTCTTCGGCCGCCGCAATGCGGGAAAATCCAGCATAGTTAACGCGGTCACGGGCCAGGAACTGTCCGTGGTATCTGATATCAAGGGAACGACGACGGACCCGGTCTATAAATCCATGGAGCTGCTTCCCATGGGCCCTGTGGTGATCATCGATACCCCGGGCTTTGACGATGAAGGCGCTCTCGGAGAGCTGCGCGTGAAAAAGACCCGGGAGATTTTAAACAGGGCGGACTGTGCCGTGCTGGTGGTCGATTCGGTTTTGGGAAAGACGAAGGCCGATGAGGAGATGCTTTCACTATTTAAAGAGAAACAGCTTCCATATCTGATCGCTTATAATAAATGGGATCTGCTGGACGAAAAAGAGTATAAAACAGAAGAGCAGACAGCGGACGAAAAATCTGTTTTCGTCAGTGCTGAGACGTATTACCATATCCAGGAGCTAAAGGAGAGGATCGCCGGCCTCGTAAAAGAGAAGGAAAATGGCTGCCGTCTGGTGGGAGATTTCTTAAAACCTCTCGATCTTGTGGTCCTTGTGGTCCCCATTGATAAGGCCGCGCCGAAGGGACGGCTGATCCTGCCGCAGCAGCAGGCCATCCGGGATATTCTGGAGGCAGGGGCCATGTCCGTGGTGGTGCGCGACACGGAGCTTTTAGCAGCGCTTAAGAAGCTGGGCCGCGATCCGGATCTGGTGATCACGGACAGCCAGGCATTTTCCGAGGTGGCCGAGGTGGTACCGGACCATGTACTGCTCACCTCCTTTTCCGTTCTGATGGCAAGATATAAAGGATTCCTGGATGCGGCGGCAAGTGGAGTGAAGGCCGTGAACCAGCTGCAGGACGGGGACCGGATTCTCATATCTGAGGGGTGTACCCACCACCGGCAGTGCAATGATATCGGCACGGTGAAGATTCCGGCCTGGATTAAGA
>NZ_JBKVCZ010000136.1:0-17106 GCF_046966825.1 Hungatella sp.
ACCGGATACTGCTTTCCCGTACATGCTCTGATCTCGTCCATGGCTTTCCGGTATGCAAGCGCAAGGCTCTGATCGATGCAGCAGACGATTTCCCCCTCAGACTGCGGAACCGGCTGCCTTGTTTTCCGACAGAACTGCCGGATTCGCTCAGGTATATCACCGGATGGAACAAATTCCGGCGCGTCCGGATTAATCAGGCTTTTTAAAGGTTCCGTGCAGGCGGCCTTCGTCTCCAGTTCTCCAAATCCGTATTCCTTTCCTTCCCGTATCCACTGTCTTCTGCTCTCCTGAATCAGCCACAGACCGATGATATTCTTTAAGAATGCGTATTTGCCTTCCAGCCCGGCCTCGTTGGTTATATTAAATTTCTTTGACATTTCGCTGATGACCGGCTCCGGAAGCTCCGTTCCGAACAGCCCCCACGTTCCACAGCTGATAAACAGGAAATCCTCTTCCCGGGCCGGAATTGCCGCCATAGCGCTCTGGGTATCATGGCCAGCCACGGCGATCACCTCCATGGCCGGCACCCCAAGTTCTTTTTGGATTTCCGGACGCAGGCTTCCCGTTCTGACTGCTCCGGGGAGTATATCACGCATCATTCCTGTCTGGAGTCCAAGCGTTTCCAGCAATCCGAAGGCCCACTCTCCCTGCCTCATATCCATCATCTGGGTGGTAGAGGCAATGGATTTTTCACTGATTTTCGCTCCGGATAAGAAATACTGGAACAGGTCCGGCATCAGAAGGAGGGCGTCTGCCCTTTCGAGAAGCTCCGGCCTCCGTTCCTTTACAGCCATCAGCTGAAAGAGCGTGTTGATCTCCATCAACTGATTCCCGGTCAGTTCATAGAGAGGGTCTCTGCCGACCATATTCAGCGTCTTTTCCATCATTCCGGCTGTCCGCCCATCCCGGTAGTGAACCGGATTGTCCAGCAGCCTTCCCTCCCGGTCCAGCAGACCGAAATCAACGCCCCAGGTATCCACGCCGATACCGGAAATCGCTCCGTAAGCCTTTGACTTTACGATTCCCTGTTTCATCTCGAAGTAGAGACGGAGCACATCCCAGTACATGGTATCTCCCAGTTTCACCGGATCATTGGGGAAACGGTGGAGCTCGGAAATGGTAAAGGACGCCCCGTCAAACCCGCCCAGCATCACACGGCCGCCGGAAGCTCCGTAATCAACTGCCAGTACCTGCTTTTCACTCATACTGCCACCGCCTTACCGGTACACAGGCCCGAACGCGGCGCACGCACGGTAATCCTGGCCCTCCGGATCCATGCCAAAGGCATTCCATGCGGCCGGGCGGAAGATCTTCTCCTCCGGTACATTGTGCATGCTCACGGGTATTCTGAGCATGGAACACATAGTGATCAAATCGGCGCCGATATGGCCGTAGCTGATGGCGCCATGATTGGCTCCCCAGTGATTCATCACGTCGTACGCGGTGGCAAATGCTCCCTTTCCCGTCACTCTCGGTGCAAACCAAGTACACGGCCACGTATAATCGGTGCGTTTCCAGAGTGTATTACTCACTTCTTCCGGCAGCTTTACGGTCCAGCCCTCAGCAATTTGAAGGACAGGTCCCAGCCCCTTCACAAGATTTAAACGAATCATGGTTACCGGCATCTCACAGTCGGTCAAATATCTGGATGAAAATCCGCCTCCCCGGAAATATCCGAAATCTGCTTCATTCCAGGTCGTGGCTGCCATGATGGCCTTCTGGTCCTCTTCTGTCACCTCATACCACGGCTTCATCACGGATTTTCCGTCAGCGTCCTTCGCGCCTCCATTGGCATCGAGGCACGCCGCGCCGGAATTAATCAGATGAAGGAACCCATCCGCCTCCTTCGCCCGTCCTTCCAGCTCGTAGCCTGCCGCCCGTTTTACCGCGTCGCCGCTCCAGTAGGTCCGGACATCGGCAAATATCTGTGCTCTGCCCGTCAGCAATTTCATGAACATCATGCCAAGGCCGTTTAAGACATCATTTTCCGTCGCCAATATATAAGGCTCTCTTGCTCCGTTCCAGTCGAAGGAGGTATTCAGCATTGCCTCCGGGAAGTCACAGTTAGGATAGAAATCGGTCCACTGGCGCTGTCCCTGGAAACCGGCGGCAATAGCGTTATGGCCCACCTTTTCCTCCTCACAGCCTTCAGGAAGGTTCTCGTTCCCATTCATCAAATCTTTGATGATGCACATCATTTTCGCCAGGAATTCCCAGTCCTTATCCTTCTCTTCGCGGCTCTTTCTCACTTCCTCCGGATTCTTGTCAAATCCTTCCATACAATACTTCTTCGTCCAGGCCAGAGCCTTTTCATATTCTGCATGATCGTAGATTTCCTCTGACATTCTGCGGATGATCTCCACCTCATCGACCGACTCCACGCGCATTCCTAAATATTCTTCAATAAAAGCAGGGTCAATGATGGATCCGCCGATTCCCATACAGATGGATCCGATCTGAAGATACGATTTCCCCCTCATGGTCGCCACCGCCACCGCGGCACGGCCGAAACGAAGCAGCTTCTCCTTCACATCCTCCGGAATCTCCGTATCATCTGCTTCCTGTACGTCATGGCCGTAGATTCCGAACGCGGGAAGCCCTTTCTGCGCATGGGTCGCCAGGACAGAAGCCAGATAAACAGCGCCCGGACGTTCTGTCCCGTTGAATCCCCAGACGCCCTTGATGGTCATCGGATCCATGTCCATCGTCTCCGCCCCATAGCACCAGCATGGAGTTACTGTCAGGGTGATATCCACGCCTTCTCTGCGGAACTTATCGGCGCAGGCCGCCGTTTCCCCCACTCTTCCGATGGTCGTATCCGCGATCACCACCTTCACCGGCTCGCCGTTGGAATAGCGTAAATGTTTCTCGAAAAGCTCTGCGGCCGCCTTCGCCATATTCATGGTCTGATCCTCTAAAGACTCCCGCACCTTTAAATACCCTCTTCTCCCGTCAATGGTCGGTCTGATCCCGATCACCGGATAGCTTCCCACTAATCTGCTCTCTGCCATGTTACATTCCTCCTTGGAAAATCGTTTACTCTTATGAGATCATAGTACCATCTCTTCAACGTATTTTCTTGTCTTATCATGGCAAATAATTGGACAATATTCCGATTCATCCATTACGTAATCCGTACCCATACCGTATAATTGGAAATTATATAGAATAAAATTCATGTTTAGAGTTTGTGATTTTTGATATGCATTATATAAAATATAAAGAAATGAAACATCATGGAACTGCAGATTTTCCGGCAGGCTATTACCATGTCACAGAAAGTCATCCGCAGTATGCCATGCCCTACCACTGGCACGAGGAGCTGGAGCTGATTCATATCGTAAGCGGTACGTTCCACGTGACAATCAATGAAACCACACGGACTGCGGCCGCCGGCGACATTCTGCTTGTCAACAGCGGCGGGCTTCACGGCGGAACGCCCTGTGACTGCGTCTACGAATGCCTTGTATTTCCTGTCGGCCTCCTTTTCAGCCAGACCTTTGACTCTGACTTTTTAAAAAGGCTGGACAGACAGGATTTGATCCTGGACGAATATTTTCCGGCTGGGGAAGATACCGCGATTCACAGTCTGCTTAAGCGCCTCTTTGCGCTCATGCAGAATTCAGAGGAAGGAGGAAAGCTGCAGTGCCTGGGACTGCTCTACCAGCTTATGGGACTGCTCTGCCTGGATAAGCGGTATACCGTCTCTGACAAATCGGACTTATCCAGCCACAGGAATCTCTATCTTCTAAAAAATGTACTGAACTACATCGATGCCCATTATACCGAGAAGATCACCTTAAATGAACTGGCCCGGACGGCCGGGATGTCACCGAAATACTTCTGCCATTTCTTCTCCGAAATGACCGGGCGGACGCCCATCGATTACGTTAATTACTACCGGATTGAGAGGGCCTGCTGCCTGCTGGTGGGCACAGACAGCCAGATCACGGATATCGCCATGCTCTGCGGCTTTAACGATGTCAGTTATTTCACCCGGGCGTTTAAAAAATATAAAGGAAAATCACCGGGGCAGTATTTAAAGGCTCCGCTGTAATAAACTTTACTCGCGCAGAGCGCATGTATCAATATCTGTTACCGGTTTCTTCTCCTGTCCACTGTCCGGTTTAACTTCTCCGACATAACAAACAGAAGAACCGTCAGGATGAGTATGTAATACGGAAAACTGCTGATATTGATCCTGGAGGCCATCAAGCCGAACAGAGGCGGCATAAATGTCGTTCCGATATAGGCGCTGGCCATCTGTACGCCTATAATGGACTGGGAATTTTCCCTTCCGAAATTATAGGGTGTTGCATGGATTATCGCGGGATATACAGGGGCGCAGCCGAAACCGACTACGACCAGACCGGCAAGAACCAGCATATTGGTTTTTACCGGAGCCGCCACAAGAATCAGTCCCACCACGATCGTCGCGATACCGATACGGACCAGACCGCGGTCTCCCAGCCAGTCGGCTGCAAAACCGCCTAAAAAGCGTCCAAATGTAATACCGAAAAAGAACAGGGCGGAATATCCTGCCGCCAGATTCACGTCGATTCCCCGATGCTGCACCATGTAGCTGCTCGCCCAGAGCATCGTCGTCTGCTCCAAAGCGCAGTAAGAAAAGAATGCCGCCATCACCAGCGGAACGCCCTTGATTTTCATGGTCTGAAGGAGGCCGAGAGCCTTCACAGGGCCATTCTCTGTGCCTTCTTCCTGTGTACGGCTTTTCTTTCCCCCATTCACCTGTTTCCAGAGTGGCAGGCTGATGAAAAGTCCGGCCGTCAGAACAAACTGTATGATGGAAACCGTGCGGTACCCGCTGTGCCAGCCATAGCCGCCGGTCAGGCAATATCGCATGATATAGGGACTGGCAGCGGCGCCGAGTCCCCAGAAGCAATGAAGCCAGCTCATGTGGCGGGAAGCATAGTGCAGAGCCACGTAGTTATTAAGCGCCGCATCGACCGCTCCTGCGCCAAGGCCATAAGGGATGGCCCACAGGCACAACAGGACAAAGGAATCGGATACGGAAAATCCAAATAATGCGACTGCCGTCATGAATACGCTGACGGCGGTCACCAGACCAGCCCCAAACTTCTTCGTGAGACGGTCGGAAAGAAGGCTGGAAACAACCGTGCCAGCCGCAATTACCATGGTGATCATACCCGCATAGGAAACCGGCACATTCAGCTCCGTATGCATCACAGGCCAGGCAGAACCCACCAGTGAGTCCGGCAGTCCCAGACTGATAAAAGCCATATAAATGATAACAAGCAAAAATGAATACATAATCTTCTCCTCGCCCTATTTCTTCAATCCCATGCATTTTCCCAGAGTCTCCAGCATCTGATCCACCTGGATCGGCTTTGAGAGATGGCCGTTCATGCCGCTTGCCAGCGACTTTCTCGTATCCTCGTCGAATGCGTTGGCCGTCAGGGCGATGATGGGAATTCTGCGGGCATCCGGGCGTCCAGAGGTTCGGATACGTCTGGCTGACTCCAGTCCGTCCATGACCGGCATGCGGATATCCATCAGAATCACGTCAAACCAGCCGGGCTCTTCCCCGCAGTAGATATCCAACGCTTCCTGACCATCGGCCGCACAGGCCACGGTGAAACCGTTCATCTCCAGAATCGTCTGCGCTATCTCCCGGTTTAGTTCATTGTCCTCGGCCAGAAGAACACGACTGCCCTGGAAATCAGGAATGTCCACGTTCTGTTCCTGCACGGGGATCTCCTCTGCATCTTCGCAGGCATATTCCAGACTCAGAGTAAAGAAGAACTCCGATCCCGTTCCCGGTTCGCTGCGTACTTCCAGTGTACCGCCCATCATCTGCACCAGGCGGCTGGATATGGACAATCCCAGTCCCGTTCCTCCGTGGCGGGAAGCGGTAAGCGCGTCCGCCTGCTCGAAGGCATTGAAGATTCTTCTCATGGCAGCCGGTTCGATGCCGATTCCCGTATCCGTGACGGAAAAACGAATCAACGCTCTTGGCTCTTCCTCCAGCACCTTGACCCGGACCGCAACGCTGCCAAGCTCCGTAAATTTGATGGCATTTCCAATAATATTGACCAGAATCTGGTTAAGCCGCAGGCTGTCTGCCCGGAGCGGCCGTTTTTTCCTGTAGTCATTTTCAAAGGTCAGCTCCAGATGCTTCTCCTCGGCCTGGGCGCGGAATAAGGATTCCAGATTGGAGAGCTGCTGTTCCAAATCTATGGATTCATAGCTTAGCTCCATCTTACCGCTCTCGATCCGCGACATGTCGAGAATATCATTAATCAGCCCCAGCAGATAGGTGTTGGCCGACTCGATCTTCTCTAAACAGTCCAGCGCTTTCTCACGGTCATCCAGCACACTCTTGGCGATAATCGTCATACCGCTGATGGCATTCATCGGAGTACGGATTTCGTGGGACATACGGGACAGGAAATCTGTTTTTGCCTGGCTCACCGCGTCGGCTTTGGATTTCATGATAAAAGAGGGGATAATTTTCACCAGTTCTTTTAAAAGCTTCCTCTGTTCCCAGGTCCACTGATAGTTTTCCTGATCGACTTCAAAGCTCATGGACCCCACGTACTCCCCATAGTTCCAGATCGCGGCATGAAGGCAGGAGGCAATATGGGAGATTCCGTCTCTCACATTGTGATCGGCCAGGCCATCCTCATCATACATGTTGGCGCAGATTTCAAAATCCTCCTCCGAGGCATAGAAATCCTGCCCCAGCTGCAGATCCGAGTGGTGGCGCGCCCACTGGTAGGAAAAATGGTAAGACAAAAAGGCTTTATCGGCCTCTATAATCGATACCCGGTCGAAATGGTAGTTCTTTCCGATACGGGATAGCAGCAGAAACACGGCGTCGTTGATATTCTTCGACCGTCCCAGCAGTTCCAGCGCGAAGGAAACGAGATCCTTCTCCGGATGCAGAATCTCCCGGTCAACCGTGTTTACCTGGAACTCATCCGGATACAGCTGTGTAAGCAGCACGCCCACCTCTCTGGAGGTATCCAGATAACAGGCGGCGTTACCCCTGCCGTGATCCTTAACGTATTTCAATGTGCTCTCGGCGCAGCAGTACAGCGCGTTATATTCGTCCGTCACTTCGGTGCTGCACATACCGATGCTGGCCGCAATCCGAATATCCTTTTCCGTGTTGAGGATGATATTCCGTATCATGGCAGCGATGCGCGGACCGATTATCCCGGCCTCCTGTTTGTTGCAGTCTTTCAGGAAAAGCATAAACTCATCTCCGCCCAGGCGGACCTTGATGCTCTCCTTTTCCGTCACCTGCCGCAGAACATCCGCCACCTCCTGCAGAACTGCATCCGCGAAGATATTGCCCTCCTTCTGATTAATATCCTCAAAATCATCCATATCCAAAAGCATCATGACGCCATGTTCCCCCGGCTCTCTTTCTGAGGCTAGGTACTCCTGAATCAGACGGATCCCGCTCTCTTTATTGTAGAGTCCGGTCAGGCTGTCGCGGGATCTGGCTTCTTTCAGTGCCGTCTCCATCTCCTTCTCACGGGTAATGTCCTCCACAATCCCAATGACAAACTGCGGATTTCCTTCTTCGTCGCTAAGTATCACAGACATGGTTTCGCGGCTCCAATAACGGCTGTCCTTCCCGCGGATTTCGCAGGTAGCCGTCCGTTCCCCGCGGTGAATCTGATCGTACATCGCATAGAAGGCTGGATAATACGCTTCATCCACCTGTTCCTCTGCAAAACTGTACGGCATATTTTCATAACGGCTCCTGCAGTGGTATGCCTCGCAGGTCCGCTCCGGGACCTGACACTCACAGGTCTGCGGATAGTAATAAAATTCACAGGTCGTGGTATGCTCAAGCGCCAGATGTATGATCTCATTGCTCGCCTCTACCTGTCTGGTCAGACGCTGTTCATTCAGCTCCGCCCTCTTCCGGGCGTTGATATCGATAAATACACTCTGGATAATCTGCTCTCCGTCACTGTCCAGAAGGACTTCCGCGCTGCCGATGATCCAGCATGGGGTTCCATCCTTCTGAAGCAGTCGGTACTCAAAATCGGATTTATCACCGGTCTCATGCAGCGTATCGATCTCTTTTAATACGGTCTCCCGGTCTTCCTCCATGATCAGCATCGGCAGATCCCAATCCTCTTTTTGCCAGAACTCCTCCGGTTCATAGCCGAATATGCGGATCGCCTCCCGGTTGGCATTTTTAAATTCAACGCCCATACCGGTCAAACGATACTGTACAATGCCGCAAAGCACGGACTGAAAAAGATGGTCATACTGGTTCGCCTGCCGCTCCCGCTCTTCTGCCTGGCATTTCAAACGCTCTCTCGCCGCCACTTCTTCCGAAATGTCTCTGACTCCGCTGATACAGACCGCCCGGCCGTCCACAGACGCTCCCTTTTTCCCTACGGCGCTGACCCAGATATAACTGCCGTCTTTCTTTAAAATCCGATAGTTCACCTTGTAATCGCTGCCCGTCTCAAACGCCTCTTCGATGATGCGCACCGTCTCTTCCCGGTCTTTTGGATGGACGCAGTTCAGGAGCAGCCCGTCCGTCGCTTTCACAAACTCCTCATAGGAATAGCCCAGATACGACAGCATAAAATCATTGATATAGTAAAGAGGAAATCCAGGCTCTAAATAGCCGCCCATAATTCCGCCCGGTATACTCTTCCCCATGATATCCAGCGCCTTCGTTCCAAGCTGACGCTCCAGTTCATACCGGTCCAGCGTAGATTCCGGAAAATACTCGCCTTCTTCCTGCTGCCTTTCGGGTGTCGATGCGTGAATCGATGCGATTCTGCATATCCCATCCTCTCCCTTGACACAGGCGGCGCTCACCCGGAACCAAATCCCGGGTTCTTCACTCCCCGGTGGATATACATCAGCCGTGAGAAGCACGACGGCACACTGGTCGGAAACAACCGTCTCGTCGAAGCTGTCGTACTCTATTTTCATCGGTTCCGGCGCCTGGGAAAATTCCGTTAGCAGCGCCTGTTCCGTCTGGTCCCGTCCCTTTGACAGTTCAGACTTTCCAGTACCCACCCAGTGCACGGTATCTGTCACACAATCCAGCGTGTCCTTCACATTCCGCCGGATCAGATACGCATCAAAAAAAGAACGGACCGTTCTTCCAGCCTCGCCCGGTTGTATCATAATTCCACCTCTTTCTGTGCTTTATCTCTATATATACAAGATTGTATCACGTTCTGCCAGTTCATTTGTTCTGATTATTCTTAAATTATAAAGCAGATCGGGGAAAAACTCAATCGAATAAGTCAGATAGATTACAGCCGCCGTGCAATCCCCCTCATATGCCTCCCATCCGTCTTCGGACAGCCTGTAACTTCACACAGCTTCCCCGCATAATTTATACAGAGGAGGAGACACCATGAAAAAACTACTTTTTTGCAGAAAATGCCTCTGTGCGGCACTCAACAGAATTCCTCTGGTCGATAAATGCCTTCTTGTATTTTTCCTTGTACTGCTGACCCAGTCCGCATACAGCCTGTTTTCCCACAACGGAACCGGTTCGGAGATTGAGCATATCGATGTGATTGTGCGGACATCCTCCGCCGCCATATTCGGCTATATCTTAAGCGCCAACTTTATCCTGCAGGCCGAGGGAAAATCCAGGCAGACCAAGATCAGGCCAGAACTCCCGGATAACGGAGACGAACACTTTACTTCACAGAGCGTCCCTTCCTACGATTCCGCAGAAGATGCAGGTCCCGGTTTTGAACCGGAAAAAGAACAGTTCGGAACCGGAGACGCCGAAAATGACGATTCTGAATCCCTCCCGGCAAAATTTCTGACCGGCAGGCTGCAAATCCTGATTGCCACATTCATCGGATTATTCTGCCTGATTACCCTGATCCTTCTGCGCAATGTCAACGCCCTTAACTCCGACCTGCTGTCTTCCTCTTCGGTGGCAGCCACAACAGCGCAGTTCAGGGATTTCGTATCGGGATGTGTAGGATTTTTAATCGGATGCCCCACGGAGAAACTGAGTTAAACAGTGCTCATAAAAAAGGTACGGCTGGCAGACCCATGAAAGTCTGTCAGCCGTACCTTTTCTTCTGCATACTTATCCGTATTTCGGACTCTGAAGCTCAAGCGCTCCCCGGAACGCGTAGATTCTGCAGTCCTGAAACCGCAGAGATATCAGGACAGGGCGCTGTCCCCAATCCTGAATATTCCGATTTTTAAAGTGAATCTTATAATATCCGCCCTCACCCGGCAGTATCTCGCATTCCGCATATCCAAAGCCTTCGATTGGCCGGTTCCATTTTGTGCATAAGGCGGCCTCCAGATATCCCTGCTCCCCCATTTCCGCAAGCACTTCTAGGTCTTCCCCGAAAAAGCGAAAGGCGGCAGTCGTTAGCAGGCCGCGCTTCTCACGGTCCATAGCCGTATAAAAGGCCAGTTTATCCTGCTCAAACGACGCTCTCCCCAGAGAGCTTTCGCGGAAATCGGAATGCTGTCCATTTCCACCCATGTAATACACCCACATCTGGCCATCGATTTCTACAGGCGCCGAAGCGAAGATACATCCACAGTCGAATTCTCCTGGATAGCGCCCCTTTCCTCTTCGAATCACAGGGCTTCCGGGACAGACCCAGTCAAAATGTTCCGGCTCCGCAGCAAAAGCCAGCTCGCAGTCCACCGTGTCAAAATTGTCGGACGACCGGTCACCCTCATGAAACACGGATGGAAGTCCCAGATACAGCCCCTCATACTGAAATACCGGCATGGAGTAAACCTGAGCGGAAAAGCGCCGCCCCCTCAATATCTCCACAGGCTCACTCCACCTGATAAAATCACGGCTCTCACTCATGACTGAAATTCTGACCCCATTTTTCCAGGTTCTGGTGATCAGCCTGAATGTCCCGTCCTTCTCATCCCGGAACACAAAGTTATGGGAATCAGCCCTCGGATTGTGCTCCGGCCATGGAACCATCTCACCCCAGTGAATCCCGTCCTCTGAGAAATTCACCGCCATAAAGCCGGATTCATCCGGCCCTTCCACCTTCGTTACCAGCTTATACCTTTTTTTCGGGTCTTCCTCTCTCTCATCCAGAAATACCCCCGTTCCGTGCGCATGCAGAAACAACAGATTATTCTCCGTATTTCCTTCAAAGGAAACCAGCCCCAGCGCCGGTTTATACCACATTACACCGTCTCTGCTCTCCGCGTATGCAAGAGATGTGATGCGCCCGGGAAGAGGCTCATAATGGGTTATCTTACGCTCTGAAAGGGGAGTATTTGCCGACGCCGGATCGTACGTACACAGGGTATAGTAACACCGGTAAATGCATTCCGCCGGATCGTAGATGACATTCGGATACCCGTTATCAATTCTCACTTCCCACCTTCTCGCCGGCTCCCGAAAGTAATCTTCCGTAAAGAATGGAGTGTGCATGGTATCCTTCTTCATCTCACAGATCTCCAGACGGATATTATCAAGTCCCTGCGGAGTCAGTGTTCCGCTGTCCAACAGCAAATATTTGTTCATTTCCAGTCTCCTTCATCTCTTGTCGGCACTCTGCCTGCGGCTGCCAGTCTTATCTATTATCTCAATTTCTTTTTCATAATGTACATCGCCTTTATACCAGCCAGGCGCATTAAGATACTCTTCTTCAGGCTTTCTGTTCTGTACCCCATCTTCTCATAGAGTGAGACAGCCGGCAGATTGTCCTTCAGCACGTCGAGATACAGCTCATCAAAATCCAAACCGGCCTCGGCAAACGTCAAAAGCTGCCCTCCCACGCCTTTCCTCCTGGATTCCGGTGATGTCGCTATAAAATCAACGTATCCGCTTCGTTCCCCCTTCACAGCGGGGATGCTAAGCATTTTGCCCAGCTGCCACGCAAGTATCTTCCCTTTTACCGGACCGAATACAGAGACACACGTCTCCTCATTCATCACGATGGCCCTTCTCCTGGAATCCGAGACTGCGATCAGGCCGGCTACCCGTTCCTCCTTTAAGAGCACGTAAATCAGATCCAGCTGCATACAGGGTATAAAAAGTCTCTGCAGAAGCTCCCGTTCCTTCGTTATTCCCTTAAACATGGAGAAAAAACTGTCCACTAACAGCGCGGCTGTCTGCTGAACATGACTCGCCTCCAGCTGATTTAAGCACCTTATCTCTGTATTTTCCATACTACGCGGTCCCCTCCGTCCCTTTTAATATGCTGACGATCCATTCCGCCTGCGGAAACGGAGTCTGCGGATATACAGCAAGCTGTTCCGCGATTCCCTGGATGCTGCACCAGAACGTGCAGGCCAGCGCCTCAGGATTCCCTCTGCGGATCTCTCCCGCCTCCTGCCCCTTCCGGATCAGCTCCACGGTTTTAGCATAACGGGTCTCCTGGGACGCCAGAATCTGCGTAATCCGTTCCGGCGTCGTGCTGCTTCTCAGCGCCTGTGCAATCAATACAAAGAATTCCGCCCCCTGTGGATTTACGCGAATCATATCCAGGATCTGATTTGTCACATTTGTAAAAAAGTTCAGCGGCGAGCGCTCATCGGTCTCCATCCACGCCTGGGAGGATTCTGTCCCGATGCGGATAAGCTCCTCGTACAGGCTCTCTTTCGTCGCAAAATAATGAAACAAAAGGCCGTCGCTCATATTTACCGCCTTTGCGATATCGCTGGTCTTCGTCGCCGCATACCCCTTTTTTACAAACAGATCCAGGCCTGCAAGTAAAATTTCTTCGCGCCTTTTCTCTTTTTGCTGGTCACGTGTATTCATAAACGGGATCCTCCTGTTCACTTATTAAGTTTCTATTCATTAAGTTTCTGTTCATTGAGTATTTACTTAATCAGTTTAATAGAAGTCATACCGAATGTCAAGGAAAATCACCGTTTTTGCATTCATAGCTTTCACATACAGTTAAATCGTCTCTGCTTTTTCACTTACAGAGTATCCCATCTGGTAAAATGCCAGGCTGAACACCAATATGACGCACAGGACGGCGAACATCATGGAGGCAGTCGCCTCTTTCAGCAAATATCCGCACAGGACCGGTGATATGGACAGTCCCAGAACGATCATATTCTGTGCGCCGAGGTATACACCTCTCTGCTCTTTTGGAGTAATCTTTATAATAAATAAGTACTCCGCCGGCACAATGGCCACTTCGCCAAAGGACAGCAACACGATCGCCGCAGTAAGCCACAGCAGGTCCGACCGAAAGATTAAAATTATCAGGCCTGCCATCATGGACCCGACAGCGAACCTCACCCATCTCATGATTGTTTTCTTCCTGATAAGTGCGCTTACAAAGTACTGCAGCCCCATCACAATTGCAGCATTCAGCGCCGAAATATAGGCCACTCTTTGATACGCCTCATCATAGGGCAATACGGAAGAAAAGAACAATGACATAAATGTAACCAGTGCTCCGTATATCATCATGGACAGCACGCCGCCAATTGTAAAATAAAGCAGCCGCTTATCCTGTACCAGCAGCCTCATGGTCTGCCCGATTCCCAAATCTTCCGTTTTGCCCACATCAATTTTCCCATTAACCGGACTGCTCACCAGCGCCTTTGAATAGACAAAGAAAATGAGCGTTATCAAAACCAGGCTTGCGGATGCCACATAAAACGGAAAGCGAAGATCAAGCTTCACCAGCACCGTACCCAGTACAGGCCCCACCATAGCGCCAATGTTCTCCAGTATATATTTAATGGAAAATGCTTTCGTACTTTCCTCCTCTGACAGCATTATGGAAAACCAGGCATTGGTAACAATCGCCAGAGATGAGGACGCAATATTAATCACCATCAATACGCCAAGAATAAGGAATCCATTTGACATTCCCGGAAAGATTAAGTAACTGACTGCCATCACAGAAAGTGACAACGCAAAAATCTTTTTCTTATCACGGCGGTCTATGAGAAATCCACAAAAAATGCTCATAATCGTCCCCGATAAACTGCCCAGTCCGATCAGATATCCGCTGTTCTCTACGCTGATTCCGAGACGGTTTCCCAGATACATGGGCAAATAGGGCGTCAGCGCCCAGTAAGCCACTGCTTTAAAAAATGCACACAAAATAATTACACAGACTGCCCTTGGAAATTTCGGCAGTATTCTTCCAGTTACTTTCATTTTCCCTCTTTCCTGCAGCCTTTCCGTGTATTCTGAATAACAGTGAAACCCATCATTCAGCGCCATGTTTTTAGCATTAAAAAAAGTGCTTTTGACAAATCAAAAGCACCCACTGATCGACTATAAGAGAAAGGCTACAGAAAACTCCCGATCGTAAACAGCATGACTTTTTGATTTATCAATAATCTCTTATTCGTCATGATATTCACCACCCTTCCTGATTTTTTTAAGTATACCACAAAAACCACTGCCCGTAAAGCAATTCTTATTCGCCGCAAACGATTAATTTTGTAATCCCGTTCCGATTCATGTATACTTCCTGGTCTCCGCCCAGCATACCTTTGGAATAAAACAATACCATCCACATCTCACCCGGGATATCATCATAAACCTCTGTATCTGTATACAAAATCGTGCATTCCTGTTTCGCCCGGTTTACAACGGATTTTTCATCAACCAATTCCACTGGATCCGTATTTCTGAAATCACTGCACCGGATTCCTCCCGATTGCTCCCTGTATCTCAGAAGAACCTCCTCATAGGAAAAATAGCCTTTTCCAGCCGCCCTCTGTGTGTCACAGACAAAACGAAGACAGTCCGGGACACCGGTTTTATCGATCATTTCCAGGGCCTCAATCCGGTTGAGCCGCTCTGCAACGATACAGGGATATGGCCGCTTCAGCCACGGAAGCGCCGATGCTTTCGGCTGAAAGACTTTTCTGATCTCCGTCAGTCCCTCCACCTTTTTATCCGGCAGACGAACCAGCAGCACTTTGCCGGTCAGATTGTCTGCGGGGTCCGTTTTCTTTCCTAAGAAGGCAAACATCTCCGCCTCACTGAGCGTATATTCACACGGTTCTTCCTGATCGGTCAATCCTTCCCACTCATCCATTTCCATCTCCGTTCCCCCTTTTTTCAACGCCAGATCCCCCTCTATCTCGGGTCATCTCCCGTTATTTTCATCAGGTCAGATATTGATAATCCGAATAATCCACAATCCCCTTTATCGTTTTTAGAGAACCTTCCGCCAATTCCTTTACCATCAAACACTCCGGTGCAGGAAGCTGAAGCCCCGGACCGGCAAAAATCCAATGGTTGCAGGAAGTCTCAAATCCTCTTGGATTATAGTTTTGGGGATTGCCCTCTACAATCACCGCTTTATATCCCATCTTCCTCGCCTTTTCAAAGCCATATTCGATCAGCTCCTTGGAAATGTGCCGTCTCTGTAATTCTGTTTTGACCGCCACAGGCGAAAGCAGCAGTAATTCCCCTTCATACCTGCCTTCCAGATGAAAACCTGAAAACATGGCGTATCCAATCACCTCATCCATTTCATCCGTCATGATTAATTCCAGTTCCGGCAGATAGAACCGCTTGCTTCTTATTTCCTCCACCAGCCTTCTCACCATATTCCCTGACTCTGCATTTTCCGATTCCGTAAAGACCTGTTCCACCAAATCCAGTGATTTTGTCAGGTATTTCTTGTCCATACATTTTATTTTCCAGCTCATGAAACCTCCAATTTTCTCAAAATATCCTTCGTCAGAAGTTAGGATCATCGGCTACGAGTCTGCATTGATGGCAGACAAAATCATACCGTATCTTACAGGATATCGCATGCTTCTGATTAGCCCACGGTTCCCCGCACTTTGGGCAGACCGGTTTATTCTTTTTGTAATAAGTAAACAGAAAATAATAAAATGGCTTTCCCGTCTTTTCTTCCATGATACTGCAGTATTGAAGCGCTTCCTTCGATAAAAGGCTGTTCGGGTCGTGCATCATTTTATAGCCATGCCGCTCTCCGATTCCTTCAAAAAATTGCCGGTCACAGGCCCGATAAGCTTTTTGCCAGCCTAACAGGTCGAAATACTCCGTGCCGTCATAGGTTTTCGGAAACTTGTAGAGCGGTACCGGGCATTTACAATCACCGCAGATAATCGGAGATGCCGCCCACAGACACTCCGAAAACAGGATATAATTGCTGGGAGCTTCACACGTACAGTTGTCCTCCACATCGTAATTTTCTCCGATATAGAGCAACTCCGGCGCTACGATTCTGCAGGCAAAATATTCTGCGCATTTGACTGTATTTTGAAATTCAGACAGAATCTGGCCATTCTTATACAGACAGGATATAAACCACTGCATATTGTCAATAAACACATCGAGTTCCTCCGGTTCGAATGACCGTTATTAGGCCTGGAGATGGGGCCAATCTGTTTATAAATATCAAACTTTTTCAATCCATTTTCCTCCTTTGCCGTTATCGCAGCGCCTCCCTCTGGTTCTATTTTCTTATCGATCCCATCCATCTTATGCTCCTGTCATGCCTGTTTGCAGCTGCTGCGTGATACTTCGAACTTTTATTACGTTAAGTATATCACAAGCGAGACCATTTTGTGCAAGTTACTTTACTGCTTTATCAGAGGCGGCTCTGCCAGACAATTTCATTTGGCTCACAGAGAATAAAATCTGCAAACAGGCAATGAAGGATGAATAGAAATCGGTTATAGATTCCTGGCCCGTCTTCATTGCCTGCTAATGTGCGCCTCTCAATACACCCCTAAAAACCGAATCACCGGAGCGACCCGGCTCTCCAGAATCTCCACCCGAATTTCATTCGTTGTCACAGGCTCAAACACCGCGTTCTTCCGCCAGCCAACCGTCTTCCCCTCGCAGAGCACCTGAAGCGCTTCGCCGCAGGCGCTGGTTATCCGGTATTTTTCAATTCTCTGGCTGAACCGATGTCCTCCTTGATCACACCTGACTCAGACCCGGTGGCAGTCATCTCCGCTTCCTCCACCAGATTATGGGCCTCGCGCCGTCTTAAATACGCCCCCAGTTCTCTCAGCCTCTCGGCATCGCGATCATGGATCAGCCCCTCTTTAGTCTGCGGGACATTCAGCAGCATCGTGCTGTTTACGCCCATGGAACGGTCGTAGATGGATATCAGATTCTCCAGGCTCCTCACCTGATCATCCTCGGACTCA
>NZ_JBKVCZ010000137.1:0-16882 GCF_046966825.1 Hungatella sp.
AAGCACCGGTGAGTAAATCGGCCAGTTCTGTTGTTTCTTTCTTTTGGATACCTTTGATAAATTCCATGTCTGCACTCTCCTTACCATAGCTGCTAATGGTTGGATTCCGGGAGAGGGGTGCCTGTTCAACCTGGCTGACCAGTCCGCAGGAACCTTTCAAATGCTCTGCCTTCGCGAAAAGAAAAGCCCCGCCCCGGAATACAGTTACATATTCCGGGACGGGGCTCTCTATGATAAGATCCCGCGGTACCACCCGCATTGAGATACTTTGCTTGCTATCTCCACTCTTTCACTTAACGCGTGTCACGGACATACCTACTCCTGACACCGGAATGCTTCCGGCCGCTTCGGGATGTCGGCTCCGGAGTGTTCCCTTAACTCAGTCCCTCATGACGGCGCTCTCAGTCGGTGACGCCCTCTTCCTGTCAAGTTTCTTAAGTCAGAGTCTCTTTCTCAGCCTTTGGTCTTATAAACAATTCACCACTTCACTACGATGAATTTCATTTATGATAGCACACCGGTTTTCTCTTTGCAATACCTATTTTTCACAAAAGAATCGGGGCTTGTTGACTTTTATTGTCGAAAAGGTTACAATTATCTGCACGTTTACTACGTAAGATAGGGGGGTTTTACATGTCAAATATTACCATCTCCGAGGCGCCGGCAGAAAACAAAATGGGTGTCATGCCCGTCAACCGCCTGCTGTTCTCCATGTCTCTGCCCATGATACTTTCCATGCTGGTTCAGGCCTTATACAACATCGTCGACAGCATCTTTGTGGCTCAGATCGGAGAGACCGCGCTGGCGGCCGTATCGCTGGCATTTCCGGTGCAGAACTTAATTATCGCGGTGTCCGTCGGCACCGGAGTCGGAGTCAATGCGCTTCTGTCCCGCTCTCTGGGAGAAAAGAACCAGGAAACCGCCAACCTGGCGGCCGTCAATGGGATCTTTGTGTTCTTTTTAAGCTATCTGCTGTTCGCTGTTTTCGGCCTCTTCTTTGCCAGGATGTATTTTACGGTTCAGACCTCGAACCCGGAGATCATCGAACAGGGTACCATTTACTTATCCGTCTGCTCCATTTTTTCCTTTGGGATCTTTTTAGAGATTGCGCTGGAGCGGATCATGCAGTCCACCGGGCGGACAATCTATAATATGATTACGCAGGGACTTGGAGCCATCATCAACATCATTCTGGACCCGATTCTCATCTTCGGGCTGTTCGGATTTCCCCGAATGGGGATTCTGGGCGCCGCGGTGGCTACGGTAATCGGCCAGATTATCGCCATGCTCCTGCTGCTCTATTTCAACATCAGGAAAAACAGCGACGTGAATCTGAATATGCGCCGTTTCCGTCCGGACACAGCGATTATCGCTGAAATCTACAGAGTTGGGCTGCCTTCCATCATTATGCAGTCCATCAGCTCGGTCATGACCTTCGGTGTCAATAAGATCCTGCTGCTCTTCTCTGAGACGGCGGTATCCGTATTCGGAATCTATTTCAAGCTTCAGAGCTTCATCTTCATGCCTGTATTCGGCTTAAATAACGCGATGGTGCCGATCGTCGCCTACAACTACGGCGCCGCGCGGAAAGACCGTATCATGAAGACCATCCGCTCCAGCGTGACTGCGGCGGTCGCCATCATGCTGGCCGGGCTTGCCATATTCCAGATTTTCCCGGAGCAGCTTCTGTATCTGTTTGACGCTTCGGAGCATATGATGGGAATCGGCGTTCCGGCACTCCGCATCATCAGCTTAAGCTTCCTGTTCGCGGGGTACTGCATCGTGATCGGCTCCGTGTTCCAGGCGCTCGGCAACGGCGTCTACAGCCTGATCACCTCAGCCGCCAGGCAGCTGGTATGCATACTTCCCGCCGCCTGGCTCTTCGCTTCGGTGTTCGGCCTTCACGCAGTCTGGTACGCGTTCCCGCTGGCGGAAATCATATCCGTCGTACTTACGACCCTTTTATTCCGCAGGATCTATCGGAAGAAGATTCAGTTGTTGTAAAGATACAGCAAAAGGCTGGCGCATCTGCCAGCCTTTTTATTTCCCCTCGCGATCCTCCGGCAGCACCAGGCAGTACGCCTGCCGGTACTCTTTGGCCGTGATTCCCATGTATTTTTTGAACAGCCGGCGGAAATAATCGACATCCGTGTATCCGCACTCGTAGGCGATCTCGCTGCCCGTCAAACTCGTTTCAATCAACAGGCGGCAGGCCCGGTTGATTCTGGCCTCGTGGATGGCATCGGTTAAGTTTCTGCCGTACACGGCGTGATAGACCCGGCCCAGATGATCCGGGCTGCATTCCAGCCTGTCGGCGAGAAACGAGGCAGACAGCGGCTCTTTCCAGTGCTCCCTGATATACCGCGCCGCCTGGTTGGCCAGATAAACCTTCTGCCCGCTGACCTCCAGCGGAGAGAGGGAGTCGGAAAGCTCACACAGCAGCTCCAGAAGCACCAGATTCAAAAATGTCTTATCATCGCGGCATACGTTCTGCCTCCGGATAAACCGCCGGAACAGCTCCTCAAACGCCTCCGGCTTCGCCAGACGTATCAGCTGCGGAAGGGCCATAATATCGCTGCCCATGCGGAGAGCCTCCTCCTCTATGGTAAAATGGAGCCAGTAAAAAGTAAGGTCCTCGTCAAAATCCCTGGTTCCCCCATGATGGCGTCCCGGAAACAGGATGAGCGCCTCCCCTTTTTCCACATCGTACTCCATGTCCTCCTCGAATATCCCCAGAGTCCCCGAATTGACGTAAATAATCTCAAATGTATCCATGGTACGCTCCACATGGCGTCCCCGTCCCTTTGTCACCAGATAGCCGGCATTTAACGCCTGTACCGGCAAAAGTGCTTTTAAATGCAGAAAATGTTCCATCCTTCTCTTTTCCGATAGTCGGAATCCTCCAGTTATTCTCTCCTTTCTCCTCTTGTATAATGCCACGGAAACTGGCAAGATAGAGAAAGATAAGAATTCTTATAAACGCGGAAAAAACCGGTCAATTTCCCGCTTTACCAACACAAGAATACCAGAAAATTTTATAAATGAAAAGAGGGTTGCGGCAATTCAGCCGCAAATATTGGCTTATGGTTACAGTTCTACAAATTAAGCAGATGGTGTCCCAGGCCTATTTCGGGGATGCTGTCATGACGGAAACGGATTATTCCAGGGGCCGGAAGCTGTTTATCGCCGAAGGCTGCTGCGCCAACGGCGTCGTCACCCTGACAACGGGGGCGTTTCTGTCCGGCTACGCAGGCTATCTCGGCGCTGACGATTCTTTAAACGGAATCATCGGTTCTATTCCGGTGCTCTTATGCACCCTGCAGATGTTTTCTTCCGTCGTCCTGGAAAATTTAAGACAGAAGAAATTTTTAATCGCCTGCTTCGCGCTGATCCACAGGCTTCTGCTCTCCTCTGTCTTTTTTGTGCCTCTGGTGGTCGAAGATAATGCGGGCCGCCTGGCGGCGGTCGTGGCCATCTATGTAGTCGCCCATTTCTTCGGCGCGTTTATCGGCACCGGTACGGGCAGCTGGCTTCTCTCCCTGGTTCCGGAAAATATCCGCGGAACCTATCTGGGGCGGAAGGATGCGTTCGCCTTTGCATTTACCACGGTACTCAGCCTGCTCTGCGGCCGTATTCTGGACTGGATGAGAGGCGCGCATCAAGACCTGCTGGGGTATTATATCATCGGACTTATTGTACTATCCACCGCCTTCACGGATTTCTGGTGCCTTTCCTCAATCCGGGAACCGGTGCAGGAGACTCACCGGCGCAGCTTAAAGGCCGCTGTCATCGACCCGCTCCTCGACAGGGAGTACCGGAAGGTCATCGGCCTTTACATGTTCTGGAACCTGGCCCTGCAGGTAGCCGGACCATTTTTCAGCGTGTACATGGTTACCGGCCTCTCGCTGGACTATACCTATATCACCTTCCTGGGGCTGATCGCTTCCTCCGTCCGTGTCGTGGCGGCCTGTTTCTGGGGACGTCTGGCAGACGCCACCTCCTGGCTTCATGCGGCGCGCTGCTCCATGCTCCTGCTGGGCCTTGTACATACGTCGTGGCTGTTTATGACACCGGCCACCTGCCTGATTTTACAGCCCATACTCCAGGCTCTCTCCGGGGCCGCGTGGGGCGGAATCGCCATCGCGGTTTTCAGCCTTCAGTACCAGTACGCCCCGGCCGACAAGCGGGTCACGTACGTCAGCGCCAACTCCTCCTACGCAGGCTTATGCGGATTCTTCGCCACGCTGCTTGGCGCGTCCCTGTTAAAGATCCTTCCGGAGTTTTCAGTCGGGGGGTTTAAAGTGTCCGGGATGCAGATGATTTTCGCATTGTCCGGAGTGCTGATTATGCTGTGCGTGAGATACATGAGACGGTTAAAATAAACATTTGCCCGCTGCAGAAAAAGGCAGCCGCTTCAGAATATTCTTTAGCGGCTGCCTTTTTCCTATCGGTATGCATCCATGCACTGATCCAGATATCTCGGATAATTTTCATTGATCCACAGATTGGTGAGAAGAGTCTCGGCCTCCTCAAAGCTGGCTTTTCCATAGTCTGTTTTATCCAGCACCTTCAAAATTCCCTGGGAAGCTCCGTAATCCAGACAATCGCTGTACTGTCCCGCAGACATGCCGCGGGTCTGCTCCGCAAGCCAGGCCAGCTCTTCATTATCGCGCGGCAGCTGGTTCGAATCATATTCCACCTCTTCATATTCAATCGTTGTCGAAAATCTTTGGCCGGCCGCCTCTGTAATCAGCTCCGGGGGCGTCCCATTCTCCAGTTCCTCCTTCACAAAGGCCCATACTGACTGTAATTCTTCAGGATACTCACCGACCTTCATGCCATAATACATATAGATACCAACCCTGGCTTTACAGCCCTTATCCAAATAAGCGGCGTCCGCCTGCTCATATAACTCCTGAAGCTGTTCTTTCGTTGGCTTCAGCCTGGTCTCCAGGAGTTTTTCCTTCAGGGCATCCCTTACTTCCATCTGCGTCCTGGATATGTATTCCATCAGACCGTATGTTTCCGGCCCATAGGCAGTCTGTCCAGGTTCCGCTCTCCTCTTATTTTCCCTGTCCAGGGATTTTTTTATGTCATCCAGAGTGATGTCCACTTCGATTTCATACTTGGCTGCCTCAATCCGCTCCACCGTATCCGTAAACAGCGCATTGACCGCCTCTGTCCGCAGAACCTGGGAAGGTGTCTCCCCCCCAATCGTGCTGTCCCAGAATCCCTTTTCGTTGGGGTCCTGCTGATAGGTCTGGTAGAAATAGGAGCTGACCTTTGCCCGGAGATCATCCTGGTACAGCGCCAGATGTTCCCGGGTGATCGCATAGTTTCCGATCCGCATAACAGGCTTATCCGCCTTTTTATACAGCCAGATTCCCGATGCCACCACTCCCGCCATCAAAAGCCCCAATAAAATGCACATCACCGCATTGGGGTAGGAAAGCTTCTCAAGTTTTAATCGAAACGCCATTCGCCTCATGATCTCCTCCGCTCCTCATTTCTGCCGTCACATTCGGGTATGAGCTGTTTTCAGCCCATACCCGCCATAACTCTCTTAATTCTTTCTGTATTTTACCATTTCTTGTGTCAAAAGTCTCTCTATTTCGTGAATTTCTTCCATAGAAGCATCTGCATCGGCAAGTATGCGCTCTGCGTCAGCGATAAGCTGTTTTAATCTGGCTTCATCTACATGACTGAACTCGCTTGTTTGAATCTCCTTTGCCAGATTCACGATGAAGCTGAGATTCTTTTTCACTATTTTTTCCGGCTCATACTCTGATTTCCACGTTAATGCCGGTTTTACCGCCCCCTCCTTTGCAGTTCTGGAGGAGTGGATTCCTACATAATTGTTTGAAGCTGCTGTCGGGATACTGATCTCAAAGGATATTTCTTCTTCCCCAGCGCGGATCGCATCACGCACGGCTTTGGTCACATCAAGCTGTTGGATCAGACTTTCCGACGCCATGCTCTTTGTCATAACTGCAGCAGGTTCTTCATCGACTCTTTCCGGGAAGCTGTTAAAGGTTACTGTCGCTCCCTCCCAGTCATTCTCCACCCGGTAGATATGAAGCAGCTCGAAATCAGCGCTTGGCATGCCAGTTAATTCATATGACAAATAAATATGTTCCGCGTCCCCGGGCACATGTTCCAGATCAAACTTCATTAAGGACTTTCTCGTATAACTCTGAGCGCCCGTATCGTATTTTACAATCAGGCTGGAGGAGCCGCTGAAATTCTTATCTCCATCGGTTCCGCCCTGAACGTAGACGTCATCCATCGTGGCCGCCGCTTCATCTCCCACCTGTACCTCTACCGATGCGGTAATTCCTGCGGTGTTAAAAAGCCCCTCTGTCAGCTGTAAGATTCCGGTCAGTGTATACACACCGTAAACGTCCTTTTGATAATCGCCTCTCTCCCAGGTAATTCCCAGCATATGGGTATTTCCCGCGTTGTCATAGGCCTTAACGGTCTCCGGAAGCGCTATCCCGGCAAATTTTGTTCCAGGCGCCACCTTGATTCTGTCAAACTCTTCGGCAAGCCCGACAAGCTCAGGCTTATCCGTTTCAGCAATTTTCAAAGTCACTTCGCTCGTCTTTCCCGTCGTTCCTGCGGTTTTTACGGACAGCTTAATAAATGGTGTCTTCTGAATCACCTCTACGTTAGCAGCCTTTTCTACAATCTCTCCTCCGGCGTATGGGATTGAGACTTCGATGGTTCCGTTATTTTCCTGTGTCGGGTCTGACACGCCTACCGATACCAGTCCATCGCTTACCTGCATGGTCACGGAAGCGGCCTTGTTCGAGGTGATCCCTTCCACTGTCTTTCCCTTGCTGTTCCAGAAATTCACAGCGGTCAATCCCAGTGAATTTTCTCTGACTGCATGAGCGTCCCCGCTGCATTCCAGGACTTCAATATCAGGATTGGCAGCATAATTTTCCGTTTCTTGCGCATCCTTTCCCGGCAGAATGACATAAGAGTAATCCGCATCGGTTGGTTTCTTTCCGTGCTCAAACCAAAAAGTCGCAAACTGGTTTGTCTCTTCGCCTTCCGTGGTTCCCTGGGTATTCCAGTTGCCGGTTCTCTTCTCTTTTAAAGCCATGATATCGGCTTTTCCAGGGAAGTAATAACCAATGTCGGAATGATCGGTATTTCCTTCCAGATAGAGCCACGATGCCGCCGGTATTTTTGTTCCTTTTCCTGCGCTTTCAGCACCGTCGTCTCTGATCGAACGTTCTTCACCGTCGATTAAGACCTGGTTGCTTCCATCTTCCTTTAATTTCCTGTTTTCAATCACTGTTTCCACATAATTTCCTGTGGAAGAGGTAATTCCGCTTCCGACTGCAACGATCTCATCGTCAAACAGGAACCAGGACTTTTTCGCATCCGTACCGTTTCTTGTGCTTCCACTGTTTCCCAGTGTTTTATAATGCATTCCGGCCGTTCCGTAATCTCCCAGGCTGGAGCCGCCAACCCAGCTGTAGATATTCCTGGTGCGGTCTCCTGCTCCGTCTGGACGCGTGACGTACTCTGTCGTTGTTCCTGCCAGACGCTTCGGATCCACCGTAGCCCAGTAACCGGTTCCGTATTGATCCTGATCCCCGTTATAAAGGTAGGTCATGCCGTCTGAAATGTTCCAGGTGCGTTTTCCTTCATCATTGATCAGTTCATGTCCATATGTTCTGTCTGAGTGCATCGACAGTGCAAAACCGTAATCCGGCCTTATATGCACCAGCTTATCCATGCTGGCAAACAGCTTATGAAGCACGTATTCGCTTCTCGGCTCAATGGAACCGTCATTCATGATCTGATTTGCCTTCATCAAGGATGCGATATGGCTGCTCTGGCTATAATAATACGCCTCGTCAATGCCGACATAATATTTGATCATGCTGTTAAAGCGCTCCTGCTGCTCTTTTGGCATCGCATCCCCGATCAGCATCATTGCATCCAGGATTTTGGCCCCTCTCAGCCTGTCATTGGACGTATTTCTCGTTATATCTCTTCCTGAAATCATGTCCATACACAATCCATTGTAAATAAACGGTTCAATTCCATCAAATACCATATCGAAGATGAGCTGCTCCGCTTCGTCGTCATAAGTCAGCTCGTACTCCGATCCGGCAAACACGCTGAACAGGATACTCAGCTTTTCATACAGCTGCGAACCGTATCCGCCCATATAGGCCAGCGCCTGATGTTGAATAAAGGAACCGTCTTTGTAGAAGCCGTCTCCCGAAGTCACATACTCAAACACGGTCTTGTACGCATTTTTTACATGCTCCAGTTTGCTTCCGTTATCCGTCAGAAGTCCTGCCTGAGCCACTACCATACCTTTATCGATCAGGTTGGCCCCCGTCATCGCCGGTGATCCGGGATATCCCGACGGCTTGTCACATACATTGGTAAACCGGTTGACTGCCGCCGCATAGTTGGTGATCTGCTTCAGGGTAAGATCATCGTAAAGAATCAACGCCGTATCCATAAAGGCAATCGGCCCGCCAATCTCCCAGTGCCACCAGTTTCCAAAGAACGGTGTCTTATCGTCACTGCTGCTGTAATGGTTTTCATTCATAAAATCGAGAGCCCGGATCAGCTCTTCTTTCAGTTCATCGTTTTGATACAGTGCGCAGCCTTCCGTCGCCCACGCGATCGCCATGTCCTTCAGGCGATAGAATGTCTGAGCCACATTTCCGGAATGCACCTTTGCTTTTGCTCCCGTCCCTGCTATATAGCTCATATCGAGATCACTCCAGAGATTGGTTCTGGAAGCGTCATCGCTCTTAATCATGGAGCTCCAGTACTCTCCGGCCTTCTCATCCAGACCTGTTATATACGTCACCACAGCCTGATTTCCAGTATCCAGGGTGCCGCCTAACAGGTTATTCAGCCATTTTTCTCTCAATTCCACAAACTCCGGATCCACTGGCTTGTCCGTTTTTGAGGTGCGTGTGACAAGCTTTGGCGCCTGCTTTCCTTCTGCTCTCGTAGAGTAGAAATCAATCATGTTGTCATTGGCCTCTGTCGGGCAGCTGATCTCAAAGGATATTTCCGTTTCTCCCTTCGCCAGAGCGTCTGTCACCGCTTCACTGACATCAACCGTCACCAGATCACCGGATATATTCGCTTTTGTAATAACGCCTGCCGCTTTTTCCGCTGTTTTTTCCGGAATTGTATTCCATGTGACGGCGGCTCCGGTCCACTGGCTGCCGATCTTTTGTACGAGAGCCTCCGTAAAGTCTTTTGCAGGATTGGAATTGCTGATACCTCCGGTCAGCTGGAGGACCAGCTCTGCCTCCTTTGTGTCACCGGCAGCCGATGACAAATCAAATTTCAGCAGTGTTTTCCGGGTATAGCTCTGATTGCCGTCCGAATACTTTACCCGCAGCTTCGCCGCATCGTAGTTGCTGAATGACGTGCTCACTTTACCGGCATCCGTTCCGCCCTGGAGATATACATCCTGAATCGCCGTTACGGCAGATTCACTGGATTCCAGTTCTGCGATTGCAGTGGCCATCTCCGCCGCCAGTTCATTGATTCGCTTTCTGACTGGCTCCGTAAAAAGGCTCTCAGAGGGCGGCCCCACCTTTTCATACGTCAAATCACTCTGATCATACTCCGTTGCAAAAAGGGCTTCCGCTTCTTTCATAAGGGTTTCCAGTTTTTGATAAGAAGCCACCGTATAATCAGCCGCATTCCGCTCTTTTGCATTTTTATACACTGCCGGAAGATTCGGCAGAGTTACCGTGATATCATATTCCGGCATCCAGGCTGAGGTCTTAAAGTTTCTTGCCTTGAACACAATACTGTCATCGTATATCTTCACGTGATAGCCGGTTCCGGTTTCCTTCACCCCATTCTCAGAATCATTATACGAGGGCAGATCAATCATGGTACCGAATCCGCGGTCAATGGCTTCCACGACTCCAAACCCATTATGTATATGGCCTGACAGATAGATTACCTGAGGGTATTTCGAGAATATCTCCTTTACCCTTTTATCCTGATTGCCGAAGTCATTTAAAATATTGCTTCTCCAATGAGTATCCTTTAATGCATTATGCCCCAGCACAAAAATCGGTTTGTCAGGACTGGCGTTCTCCGCCAGCGTTTTTTCCAGCCATTCCAGCTGATCGTCTGATAAATACATCGCATCCTTGATGCCGTTTTCTGTGTTAATGGCGATAAAATGATATCCGCCCAGCCAGCGGTCAAAATACACCTTTCCGTCCGTATCCGGCATATATCTGGAATTTCGCTCCAGGTAAAGTGCCTTTGCCGTCGGCCAGTACTTGCTGATCACGGTCTCGTCCTTATTCCAGTCTGCGGAGCTGGTCCCTCTCACATCGTGATTTCCCAATGTGATCATGATCTTATCGTCCGAAACAGGAGAATACTGATCCATTATCCTGTACATCGCGTCATACTGGGCCTTCGTGCCGCTCTGGGTAAAGTCTCCCAGATTCATGATGCCAAGCGTGTCCGGATCCATGGTCCTGATATCCTTCAGCCCCGCAATCATATTGACTGCGTTTGTTTCCGTGAGGTCATCTGATTTTATATGCACATCCGACACGACCTGAAAGCTGGCCAGAGGCTTGCTGCCTTCCAGAAACTGATTGTACCTCTCTTTCAGTGCTCTGACTGCAGCCATAGCTGCAGCCGTTGTCATTCCCTCCAGAGCACTCTTCGTTTGCCTTATCTCTTCTACCATAGAATCAATTCTGTCCTGTGGATATTCAGAGCCGGGTTTTATCGCAGACAGCTGCTCCGCCATCTGGTCAACGATGGCCGAAGCACCTTCTGCCTCATAAATGGTTTTTACGGTTGTATCCGCAAGCACCTTATTATAAACCCGAAGCTCATCCACCAGGCAGCCGCTCATGCCATAACAGCCTCTGCCGTCACCTCCCAGGATAAAATCAAGCTCCGTATCCACAGTTTTTCCACTGTGTCCCGCCATGGAGATGGAGGAATACTTCTCCCCATCCATGTAAACAGTCATGCTTCCATCACGGTCAAATGTGCCGGCTACGTGATGCCACTGGTCATCATTCGCGGATATCTTCTTGATCTCGATCCGCTTTCCGGATATTCCGGAAAAGTTCATGCGTACATCCGTATCGCTGCTGTTATTGTAATTTCCAAATGCCCAGCCTACGTTGCTGCCGCTTAAGTAATTTTTATTGGAAAGTATGGTTCCATTGTTCTGTCCATGGTTCTCTGTCTTCATCCAGAAGGACAGGGAATAATCAGAGGTACCGAACATTAAGTCCTTCGTACGGCCGTAATTTACGTACTGTTTGGCCTTCGTATTCCCCAGTCCTGCTGTTTCTCCATTGTCCAATGAGATGGCATTTCCGCGTATTCCCTTCTCATATGCGGGTGCTCCGACCACGGTTCCATTGTTTCCGTTTCCTGTAACATCCGTGATCTGACCTGCTGTAACGCTGCCCTCATCGAAGGTGGAGTGCATGACAAGGCCGTCTTTTAGCAGTTCCTCGGTCCCGCTCTCATCCATAATATCCTGGTAAAGCCCTTCGATCTTTGCAGCGCTTAAGGCCCGTGCAGAGGCTCTTCCATTCTCCAATGGGGCCCCATATGTCAAATTCCCCATAGCCATGGTCACTGCCAGCGCCGCTGCGCACAGTTTTTTCCATTTTAATTTCATATAGATTTCCCCCCTACTGAATCCAGGCTCCGTTTTCGTCTACCTGGTAACCATCAGGTGTTGTAGTTCCGGTATAGAGGGCGCCCATGGAACGGCTTCCGCTTTCCGCACTGCCGCGATTCCACTTCCCGTCTTCTGTATTCTGCCATCCGGTATTGCCCTGCGTAACCGGATTTAAGTAATACCACGTACCGTTTACCATGGTCCAGCCAGTCATCATTGCTCCGGATTCATTTAAATAGTACCACTGGCCATCGGCTTCCTCTTTTACCCATCCCGTGTGCATGGAACCATCACTGCCTAGTTTATACCACTTGTCTCCATCCAGAATCCAGCCCGTCTGCATATAGCCGCTGCCGTCAAAATGGTACCATTTGTCGTTTATTCTGGCCCACTCGTTCTTTGCGTAGCTTCCATCACTCTTCTGGAATCTCCAGGTATTATTTTCTGCTGCCTGCCACTCACCGCTCACATTGACAGCCGTCCGGTTCACTCTCACAGAGCTGGAACCACCTCCTGAGCTGCTTCCCGAGCTGCCTCCTGAGGACGATCTCTTCACCACCGTGATCTGGAAAGTATCTGTGAATACTTTAATCGCATCGTTGACTGCGATTCGATAGGTAACCACGACATCCTTCGTTCCGGCTGTTCCGGTATTCACATCTCCGATCTCATATCCGCTTACCGTCTTCGTGCTTCCGTCACTGTACACGGCCGCTACGCTCAGACCTGATGAGCTGAAACGTTCTCCCACTTTATATTCTGTTTTCGATGGAAGCGCCGTAATCTTAATTCCAGTCATCACCTTTGTAACCGGATCTGTTTTTCCGCTTAATACAAGTGCGTCAACGGCCTCCTTCAGGTTCTCATATGCCATGTCTACGATCGGCTGGTCTGCCTTTGTCAGCGTCTTATCTCTTAAGACTGCTTTTGCCTCAGATAATGCCTCTCTCATTGCATCGTACGTTTCTTCGGTATAATCTTTCTTCTTTTTCGACTCAGCGATGAGGACGAGATCACGAAGTGCATCTGTATCCGCCTTCTGGTTCTCTTCCGAGTCCATATTCCAGATTGCTTCCATCAGCTCTGTATACGCCGTATGTACTTCCAATTCCGTGGCCTTTGTATTTACCAGAACCTCAGCTGCTTTATTAAATGCCTTCATAAAGCGATTCTTTGCTGATTCTGTCAGCTGTCCCACCTCACCGCTGTTAATCAGTCCAGCCGCTTCCGTATAGAGGACGAGAAGTGCATTCTTATCTTCCGGCTCAATGATACTGACGGAAACGGTTGCAAACTTCTGTTCCGGATTCTCGATGGAATCATGATTTGCCAGATCCAGATAACCGATACAGGTATAAGAAAATTCCTTTTCCGGATCGTAGGCATTATCGGGGAACCAGTACTGGATACCGACCTCCGCCTCCTGTCCGTTATCCAGCAGCACGGTTGCCATTTCCGGAAGTCCCAGTTCCTCCCACGGTGTTCCCACCAGCTGAATAATTCCTGGAATATCCTTTACAGCCACCACCTTGTGCAGCGCTTCCATAACATTGACGGTACACGTAATGGGCAGATTGATGCCTTCTGCTTTTCCGTATACGACAAAGGTTCCTTCTGTCTGATAATTTGCAGGGTTGATTGAATTCCATTCTACGGTCACGCTCTTTGTTTCCTCATTGGAATACGTAACGGTAACCGTCTCCGGAAGGACCGGCTTCTTTCCTGCAGATGTCGATACGGATACAGCATCTACTTTCATCTCATATACATTGCTCAAAACAATCGTCGGCTCCATCATTCCGGACGCTTCCCTGGAAGCAAAGTCAATCCCTCCGTTGTCGCCATTTGCATACTCTCCGAAATAATCGGTCAGCATGAGGAAGGAGAATTTTGTCTGGCCATTTTCAGCGTAGGCTTTCTTCACCCAATCCGTCACATCCAGCTCTACTATGTTTTCGTGATTGTCCCTGATGTCTTTATAAACGATTTTTTTGTCTTTTATCACCAGATTATCAGCGGAAAATGCTGGAGTCGTATTCCATGTCACAGTCTCTTCCTGCCACTCGTCCCCGATTTCATAGACCTTCAAATAAAAATGGTTGTTGATATTTTTATAGTCGCTGTCGCTGACCGGTCTGGTCATCTGAAGCTTTATGGTGATGTTTGTTGCTGACTTCAGCATCTCGCTTTCATTTGTCAAGTCAAATCCGAGCAGACCTCTTCGCGTATACGCCGGGTCACTGCTGGCCGTCTTGACCTTTATCACATTCGGAGTAAGCTTTCCGTAAGCGGCGTCGCCATCCTTTTCCTGCGTAAATGCGTCCTTGGCTGCCCCGGTTTCTTTTACAGTCTTTCCGTCACCAAGATCACCAATTACCCTGACTGTCGCCGCACACTTTTCCTTTAATCCGGACACACGGCCTTCTACGGTAAATTCCCCTTCGCGCGAATACTGCTCCAGAGTTAATTTATCCCATACAACCTCCAGCTCCATGGTAAGTCCGCCGGCGAATACAGCATTCACCTTGTCCGGAAGTTCCGGATAAATGCCTGCAAAGGTCGTAACGTCCACGCTTTCATAGCTTTCCGGTGCATCTGCCACGACAATAGTCGCTGTCACCTGGTTCGACAGTCCGGGAAGTACTCCTGGAAGTTCGATGACGCCGGCCTCCATACAGTCTTCTTTTGTCAGCTCCTCCCATTCCACCGGATACTGATACGCGGTTCCGTCCAGAACAACTTTTAACGTCCCGGGCAGTTCCGGCACAACGCCCAGTGTTGTGACCAGATTGACTTCCTCTACCTCTTCCGCCTCTTCATCCTGGCTTGAGTATTCCAGCGCTCCGATGTCTACGCGGCCGGCAATGGTATTGCCCATGATATCCTCTGTCGGCATACCTTCTATTCTCTGGCCCGCCTGAATACAGGGAGAACCATCTGTCAGCTGGTACGGCTCTGCCAGTCCCTGAATTCTCTCTTTCGTAAAATCAGAATCGATCAGGTCTTCCAGATCCTCTAAAGGATACTGATACGCGGAATACGTTTCTCCCGCCTTATAGTCTTTCAGCATCGGATCCGCGAAAATATTGCCTTTTGCGGTCAGGCTGTCTTTGTCCAGGACGCTGCCCGCGTTTGTGTTGGCTATGGTATCCGGGTAGAAGCAGTTGTTTTCAATCACACTGTCTTCATGGATTGCAGATCCCTGTTCCAAGACCGCAAAGTCTATAACAGCGCCGTCTTTTGCCAGCACGATGTTGTTCTTAAAGTCCACAAAGCAGGTTCTCTTGCTCTTACCGCCAAACAGAGAGGTCTGTTTTCCTTCTCCGAATACGACAATCGTGTTATTGTAGATTTTCCCCACATTCGGTCCTGCCGAGCTGGTGTTGTCGTAATGGAAGGTCTGCTGCTGCATCCTGCTTCCGTTCGGATACGTACCCGTTCCGTCATTGATACTGACATTGTATCGGAAAATGGTGTTTTTCTGGCTGGACATAAACAGCATGGCACCGCCGCCGCAGTCGTGGCTTAAGTTATACTGGAATATATTGTCCACGTTCATCATGTCGGAATCAAAGGCTTCTCCGTCATCGTAGCCATACTTATTGCCGTATGCCTCGTTGTACTGCACGATTACGTCGTCCGCGAACATGGTCCAGCATTGAGCGTAGTTTACAGTTCCCCGATCCAGGCCGCAGGAGGAATTAACCATGTTTCCTTCCACCAGACCGCCTTTCGTCTCCGTCAGTACAATACCGTCGCCGACCACATCTTCCAGATAGTTGTTTCGTATGGTCACGTTGGAATAGTTTTTGAGGAATTCATTCTTTCCCCATCCGCTGCTTCCGATATCCGTGTTGCACTTGTTCCGGATACCTTCAATCGCCACGTTTTTCACATAGTTGCCTTCAATCAGGACATCCTCGAAGGCCGCGCGTCCCATAGCCTTAGGGGTCAGATTGCCGTTATCGTCAATGGTAACCCGGTTACCGTCCTTATCGAGATAGTGTCCCATGACGATAATACCGCCGGAGGTTTTTCCTCCCTTAAAATTAGAGTTTACATCGTGGACATAACAGTTCTTAACCACAATGTGCTTATAAATCTCTTTCTGATTGGAGGAATAGATCAGGATACCGGCGCGTTCGCTGGTACCGCTGTCCATGGCCTCCCCCATCTCATCGGTACTCTCCAGGTTCGTTACTTCCAGATTGTAGATTTCCCAGTACTCTTCGTTATAAATGGTGACGGCTCCGGTAATCGACGGACCAGAGGTACCGTTTCCATTAATTACAGGGCGGCTTCCTTCGCCGTACCTGTCAATGGTGATGGGAGCGCCTTCCTGGCCGCTTCCTTTTGGATTCAGCGGCTGGTTCCAGATACAATCTGACTTCAGGAGAATTTTGTCTCCAGGAAGAAAGGTTTTGGAATTTACCCGGTCAAAGGATTTCCAGGCGGTATCCTCTGTCTTTCCGTCTGCCGTGTCGTTACCGTCTCTGGCATCCACGTAATAGGTCGTCCCCTCCGTCTGCATCTTTAACGCATTGGATGCGGTAGAAAGGCTGGCATTGGAATCTGTCGCGGTACGGTCATTTGTGTCATAGCTGTCCCGGCTGTTCACTGAGGTATCAGCAAATCCAACCATATTAACAGGCAGTGCGCTCATCATCATGACTGCAGCCATCATGCCCGCGGCTTTTCGTTTGAAACGTTTACTTGTTTTTTGCATAACAATATTTCCCCCTTGCTTTTTTTTCGCCTCTTTTTCGAATCAATCAAACGCCGTTTATCTTCTTTTTTTCATTTTTTAACCTCCTTACGCTTGAATTATCTTATACTGGTCATACCAGTTTTTGATTTTGGAAGTATAATACGAATTATGGTGGACTTAATTTTTCAGTATTGGGGAATAGCGGCTTCCGCACGCATAGAAGAAAATTTTTTTTGATAAAAGAGGCTGAATAGTCAGAACGCGAATAGACCGATACGATATTTCAACACAAAAATACCGATAATACTTGACATAATTCGTATTATCGGCAGTAACGAAACCTGCTTCTGCATTCCAGAAGGCAGTAAATGATAGGATATATGGAAAGTATAGCATTGGGAAAAACTGGCAAAAATAAATAATTTGCTGAATTATATTAAAATCATATATGTCTTTTTGACTATCTTTTTATATCTTCTTAAATGTCCGCAAAG
>NZ_JBKVCZ010000138.1:0-16802 GCF_046966825.1 Hungatella sp.
GGTAATGGAGATCACCGAGTGTATCGCCGAGATTAAAACACCGACCAGTATGGCAGTCAGCACGCCGATCCACGGGTTCCCTGTGAGATAGCTTCCCAGCACCGCACCGAAGGCGCTTGCCAGCATGATTCCTTCCAGACCGATATTGACAACACCGGAGCGTTCTGAGGTGAGCCCGCCCAGGGCGGTAAGCGCGATCGGAGTTCCCATTCGCAATGTGGAAGCCAGCATAAAAATCAAGAAATTCAGCATATTATTTTCCTCCCCGCCCCTTCTTTATGTAATAACGGATCACATTTTCCGCACACAGGAATACGATTACGAGTCCCTGGATGATATCCACCATGTTTTTGGAGACGCCTACGCTGGACTGCATCATCAGAGATCCGCTGCGCATGCTTCCCATTAAAAGCGCCGTGAGAATGATCGCAAACGGATTGTTGCGCGCCATTAAGGCAACCGGGATTCCACTGAAGCCGTAGTTTGCAGAGAAACCGTTGATGACCTTTCCCATGGTTCCTGTTACTTCAATTCCTCCTGCAAGACCGGCTAACGCGCCGCTCATCAGCAGTGCGAGGAACATGTTGCGCTCCACGTTGATGCCGTTGGTGAGGGATGCATTTTTGTTTAATCCCACCGCACACATCTCATATCCCAATGAGGTACGGTTTAAAAGGAAGTAGACGACCACGGCCGCTGTCAGGGCGATCACAATGCCCAGATTCAGCACGTAGGGCGACGGCAGCAGCTTCGGAAGCATGGCCGTGGCCTGAATCGGTCTCGTGGCCGACGCAGCGCCCTCCGCCTTAAACGGCCCCAGGATTAAGTACTGCACCAGGTACTGGCCTACATAGTTGAACATAATGGTACTGATTACGACGTTGACATTGGCCTTCTGCTTTAAGAGGGCCGGGAAAAACGCCCAGACCATGCCGGCCAGCATGGATACGATCAGAACGAAGGGAATATTTAAGATCCCCGGCATCGGAAACAGGGTTCCCGCAATGCCCGCCGCAATCGCTCCCACAAGAAGCTGTCCCTCGGCGCCGATGTTGAATACCGTACATTTATAGGCCAGAGCTACCGCAAGTCCCGTGAGCAGAAGCGGAACCGATTTCGTCAGAGACTGGGTAAATGCCATCGGTGTGCCGAAGGCGCCCTGAATCAGCGCTTTATACGCCTCGATCGGATTGTTGCCGAACAGCCAGATGATAATTCCGCCTGTTATAATTGCCAGAACCAGCGCAATCAAGGAGATCAGAAAATTAAGGCCTACCTCCCGAAACTTTGCCGGCATCTGTTTTCCTGTTTTAACCTGCTGTCCAACTTCTGTACCTCCTTTTCCTTTTACGGATCCGAGCATCATCATTCCCAGTTCCTGGCGCGTCACGCTCTGTGCGTCTACAACGTCGATGATCTCCCCCTTGAAGATAACCGCAATCCTGTCGCTGACCGAAAGAATCTCGTCCAGCTCCAGGGAGAAAAGAAGCACGCCTTTTCCCTTATCCCGCTGTTCCAGCAGTGTTTTCTGAACGAATTCCATGGCACCCACGTCCAGGCCGCGGGTGGGCTGGACCGCAATCAGCACATCCGGATCCCTGGAGGCCTCCCTCGCAATGATGATCTTCTGCTGGTTGCCTCCGGACAGCGTACCGGCGTTTACATCGACGCTGGCGCAGCGGATATCGAACTGCTCCTTCATTTCCTCCGCCGTGTCGTGGATCTTCTTAAAATTCAGCCAGATTCCATTTTTCGCAAACGCTTCATGGTACTGCAGGCCCAGAATCAGATTGTTGGCAATGCTGTATTCCAGAACCAGACCGTCCCTGTGCCTGTCCTCCGGGATCAGCCCCAGTCCGTGGTCCTTTCTGTCGCGGATTTTGTCCTTTGTGATGTCTTTCCCATTCATCACGACGCTGCCGCTGTCGGGCGTCAGCTTCCCGCATATGACATTTACCAGTTCCTCCTGGCCGTTGCCATCCACGCCTGCAATCCCGAGAACCTCGCCTTTTCTCAGCTCCAGATTGATTGATTTCAGTTTCTTAATTGAGTCGACCGTATAGCTGACATCCCTTACCTCCAGGATGTTTTCCACCTTCTCAAACTGGCGGCGGCTGCGCCTTCCAAGGTTTACATCACGGCCCACCATCATTCTGGTCAGCTCGGCCGAATCAGTCTCCTTCTTTTCCACGGTTCCCACGACTTTTCCCAGCCGGATCACGGTGATCCGGTCGGATATCTTCATCACCTCCGCCAGCTTATGGCTGATGAAGATTATGGTCTTTCCTTTTTCCTTCAGCTTCAGCAGGATGTCGCAGAATTCATCGATCTCCTGCGGTGTAAGTACCGCCGTCGGCTCATCGAAAATGAGGATTTCCGCTTCCCGGTAGAGCACCTTTAAAATCTCCACACGCTGCTGTTCCGTAACGGATAAATCCGCCACCTTCTTGTTGGGATCGATCTTCAGTCCGTACTGCTCAGACAGCGCGCCGATCGTCTCCCCGGCCTTCTTCCGGTCCACCTTCAAGGCCGTGCCGATCTCCTGTCCGACGATGATATTCTCCGTCACCGTCAGTTTTGGGATCAGCATGAAATGCTGATGAACCATTCCGATCTTATGTCTGATGGAATCCTTGGAATTGCTGAATTTAACCGGTTCCCCACGGATCAGCAGCTCCCCCTCATCGGGCTGGTACAGCCCGTATAGGATGTTCATCAGCGTTGATTTTCCCGCTCCGTTTTCTCCGGCGAGCGTATGGATCTCTCCCTCTTCAAAGCTGATCGATATATGATCATTGGCAACGATTCCCGGGAACCGTTTCGTAATCCCCTTCAGTTCAATGATGCTCCCCACTTCAGGCACCTCCGTTCTCTGATTTTCGATACGCGGCTATTTCGCATACTGGTAAGTAAAGCTGTTAAACTCTTCTTCGTTGGAAGGAACCTTGATTTCTCCGGACTCTACCTTTGCAGTCAGATCGTCGATGGCACTTTTTACATCATCGGGAATCAGCTTTAACAGCTCTTCATTGTTAGTAAATAACAGCTTTACGCCGCCCTCCTTCAGGCCCAGGGACATCGGTACGCTCGTATCGAAGACGCCTGTCTCCTGGTATTCCTTCAGAATGGATAAAATAGCCTGGTCTGCCGGTTTTACTACGGAAGCGAGAATCTTATCCGGCATCTTGTCAAACTGTCCGTTGGCTGCGCCTAAACAGTACGTTCCTTCGCCTGCATCCTTGGCCGCATTGAAGACTCCCAGGTTGCATGCGCCGGAATACGTTCCGATGATATCCGCCCCCTTGTTGTACATGATCTTCGCAACCTCGCTGCCCTGTCCACATCGTGTCGTGTTGGTAAATGCGGACTGAACCTCGCATTCCGGATTCACGGCCTTGACGCCTGCGGTAAATCCGAACTGATAGCGGTACTGCAGTGTCTCGCCAACGGCCATAACGGCGCCGACGTTGTTGGTCTTCGTCATCAGTCCTGAGAGCGCGCCGCCTAAGAATGCGGCTTCATTTTCACGGTAAGCAACCGACATGATGTTTCCGCCGCCGTCAATGGCTTCGGCCAGATACAGGAACTTGACCTCCGGGTTCTCAGCCGCCACTTCCAGCATTCCATCCTTATATTCGGAAGACGGTACCATGATGAAGTTGGCGCCCTGGCTGATCAGTGTGCGCAGGCTGTTTGCAGAGTCGGATATCTCCGGAACCTCCAGCGGAATTCCCTTCACGCCCAGCTCCTTCTCAGCCAGTTCCATTCCGGCGAGTACGTCATCGTTGTAGCTCTGTGTTCCAAACGCGCTGGCAATCATTCCGACCACCAGCTCTGATTTCTTATCCTGTGCGCCGTCCTCGGAGGCCGCCTCCGCTTTTCCGCCTGTTTCCGTCTTTTCTGCTGCCGCAGTTCCGCCTGTCGGCTGGCCGCTCTGACATCCGGTCAGAAGTGACAGTCCCATGCCTGCCGCCAGTAATGTTGAAACGATCCTTTTGTAATGTCTCATAATCTTTTCTCCTTCTCCTCTTATATAAATTATAAATGTTAATTACATTTTTCCCAATTTTACAAGTCTGCGCTTCATCTCTTCCATCTGCGCTTCATTTACTATCAGAACGCCGCCCTTCTGTACCGATAAAAGTCCCTCGTCTTTCAAGCTGTTGATCGAACGGTACAGCGTTCTCACGCTTACGCTGAGATCCGCGGCAATCACTCCGTGGCGCTCCCTGATTATGAGCTGCCTGTCCTTTCGGCTGGTCTCGCCTTCATTCCATTTGCTTTCAATGTATGCCATTAAATTGTTGGAGGCCTTTAAAAATACCAATCGGTCCATCCTCGTATGGTTTCTCTCCACCACTTTGGCGAGATCCCGAATGACCACCAGGGCCGCCTCTCCGTCCTCCCGGATTTCCTTTAAAAAGTAGTTGCAGTCAATGTAAAGGAGCAGACAGTTTTTTGCAGCAATAATCTGGGAATAGTACTCCTTATCGTTTGATACCAGCTGCGTGATCCCAATAAAAAACGGAGCGTTGACCGCCGCGAGCATATTGGTGTTTCCGTCTGTGGAAACGCGGGTGAAATGGGCCCCTCCCTTGACAACCATAATAATTGACTGAAGCTTATCCGTCGGCCGGACAATATCCTCTCCCTTCTTCACCGTCCGCATCGTGATACATGGATTTAAAAACCGGTCCAGTTCATGGGGTTTCACTGCCTGGTCCTGATTTTCTACGTATGCAACTCGAAAAAGCTCTCTCAGCTGACCAGATGTTTTTTCTGTCTTCATTTTCTGGCTTCCTTTCTGTACCTTTTGGGTCTGCATCATTATATCACAGCGAACTGCTCAATTTTTCTTGCTTTCTGTAGCTTTATCATACACGCCAGTCAATTTTACTGCTATGACACATGTCATACCTGAGCTATTTTTATATTTTGTATCTTTTTCGCCTCTATTTTTGTGCATTTTGTATATATTGAATGCTATATTTTTTATATGAGGTAAAATCTGGAAAATAGAAATTATCAGATTTGCGTAAAGTATATAAAAAAAGGGGACATTTCCACGCATAAACTGCGAGGAAATGTCCCCTTTTTTCTGTATATCCATGACTCATGTAAGCACAACATTCTGATATCCCATCTCGCCGGCCCATGCCGCCAGCTCCCGCATCACCCTGTCGTCAGGCTCCGACGCGCCGCTCAGCCTGCCCCTGACGCCGAAGGACCGGAACCGGATCAGCTTGACTCTTGCCGTGACCGGGCTTCCCATGAGACCGGCGATCCCTCTCAGCACTTCCTCGTAATCGCTTTCCCCGGAAAGACAGACGATGCGGATCTCCTCCAGTTTATTTTTCCTCCAGAGAAGCTCCAGATTTTTTTTAACAACGGCATTGTCTGCGCCCGTCAGCCTCCGGTAAACCTCTGGATCCCAGCTCTTCACGTCCAGCATCACGCCGTCGCTAAGCTCCAGCAGTTCCGGATAGAGGGAGAAATCCACCATCCCATTGCTGTCGATAAGACAGGACAAACCGGCTTCTTTGCAGAGGCCAAACAGCTCCTCTAAAAAATCCGGATAGAGGCAGCATTCTCCGCCGGATACCGTAATGCCGCGGATAAACGGCAGATTTCCGGATACCTCCTCAAAGACTTCCTCTGCGCTCATCTCCCGGATCTTCGGAGAGGCGTAATTCGGGCAGACGGCTATGCACCGGTCGCAGGAAACACATTTTTTCTCATCCCATGACACCGTTTTGCCATTCAGGGCCAGTGCTCCCGCCGGACATTCGTCCACGCAGATACCGCATCCTGTGCATAACTTCTGCGTTTCCGGGTTATGACAGTACGCGCAGGAAATGTTGCAGCCCTGAAGAAACACGGCGGTCCGGTTACCCGGGCCGTCTACCACACTGACCTGGATGATCTTATTGACCGGGGCTTTCACGCCATACGCTCCTTTCGCATCTCCAGGTGATTGGTGTCGTAATTCTTACTGCCAAGCACGGTGGTGTTTTGAAGAACGACGTCGTGGTTCCTGTATTTTTCCATCTCGCTGCGCTTCACAAGGAAGCCGGTGATCCGGACCAGATCACTGTCGGACGCGTAAAAGCTCATGTATTTGACGCCCAGCTGGAATGCCCCCTTCACAATGTCCACCAGCGCTCCCGGATTCTTCCTGGCCGTGACGGCAAAGGGGAAGATATCGCCCACTCCTGTCGGGAAGTATTCGTGGAATCTGGCGCTGTGACGCAGGTGATCCAGCAGGTTCTCCGGCTCATCTCCCACAGGAATGCGCACGCCGGAGGTGATTCCCTTGTCGCTGTCTAAGCCGACCTGGGCGTGAAGAAGGAAATGGCCCTGGCCAATCTCCGAATAAACAGCCGGAAAATCCGCCGCGAACTTCCGAATGATCTCCATGATCTGCAGTCCCAGTTCATCTGCTTTTTCACTGTGTCCGTACCGATCTCCCGTGTCAGCCATCAGAGCGTTGACACATTCCGCCAGTCCGGTCACGCCGAACATGCCCACGAATTTTTCCCGTTCAATCAGCCCTTCCCGCACCAGGAACGACGACTCGAAAAAGCCGGAGCGCTCCACGAGGAACTTCACCCGCTCATTCATATAGTTTCCCACCGCCTCCAGGCAGTCTGGGAGCAGTTCCTGTAAGAACTGGTCGACGGACTCCGCGCTCTTGACCAGCTCAGTCAGTGTAATCCTGGACAGCGTGTAGGCGCCGCCGCCAACCGGAAGAATGTTATAGCAGCTGGAAATCCCGTATTCACAGGGGTAGGTGGTGCGGTTGTCTGCATCGTTGCAGATCGCCGGATTGGCGCAGGTAAGGGAGGTGGCGACGGCCAGCTCCGCATACTCATCCGGGGTGACCTCCGGATCGTACTTTAAGGTCAGGTTCGGAACAGTATTCTGAAGCTCCTTTTCCAGCTCCAGAATTATGCGCCCCGCCCTGGTCGGTCTCGATCCCAGATTACCATGACAGAAGCTGTCTGTAATCGTCCTGTCCAGAAAGATCAGAAACAGCCTCAATTTTTCCTTCACCACATCGTCCGCCATCCCCTCGATAAACGGCTCGATCATAGTGTCCAGCTCTCCCAGATATACGGGAAATCCCGTGATGGAGGGCACATGATGATAGAGGATCTGAAGTCCCGTAAGAAGCTCGTCAAACGTCTTCGGAGGCTCTATCCGCAGGAATTCGCTCCCCTGTTTCACAAATTTCTTATAGTCCGGCATGATATACCTTGGGCGGTAGGGCGCATGTCCCTCAAACAAATCATTCAGCGCACCCGTCTCAAAATACTGCCTGGTCTTCGGCGGAATATCCAGTACGGAAAGGCTGTCTTCCGCTTCCTTCGCCAGTGAAAATACCTTCTGCTCATACGTTAATTCTTTGGATGTGAGCACATCCAGTACCTGGTTCTGTTCCATATGATCCTGTCCTTTCTTAAAGCTTCTGATTGTTTTCAAACGTTCCACTGATTCGATAGGATCATTAAACCATTGCCAAACCGGCGGTAATATAACAGGTGTCACGATATAACGGGATTCGCCGAAAAATGAAAAACGGCCCTCCGCTCCCGCAATGGGATACGAAGGACCGTTTCAGTCCGTCTCTATTTTTCCGGCACCAGGAGAATCTCCTCTTCCTCGCGCACGAAAAGCGCTCTGTGATTCCTGTCAAATTCCGTGATATGGCGGATAAAGAATTTGGAAATGCCGCCTACCAGGAAGGCCGCGGCCACTGTGCCTTCTCTGATCCCTTCCACATGTCCCAGACACAGAACGGAAAGGAGAACGGCCGTAAGGACAAGGCTCATATCAAAGCATGTCTTTACAATGCCAAAATCCCAGTTTTTCCTGCGTGATACCGCGCGGACGAGGCCTTCTCCCGGAAGAATCAGCACATCGGGCACTACCTCCAGCGCTACCCCCAGTCCCAGGGCCGCACATCCGGCGAGAAGCAGAAGGACCTTCTGTACATAGAACACCGGAGTCCAGAATGACAGCACCCACATCCAGCCGTCGATACAGGCGGAAAAGATCAGCGTAGCCGGAAGCTGCAGCAGCTGTATCTTTTTAAAGCTGCGCCCCAGTACGAGGCACTCGAAAAGAAACAGGGTACTGTTTACCGCCAGTACGAAGACTCCCAGGCTGTAAGGAAAGATAAACGTCAGGACATAGGACGGACTCGTAATCGGAGACGTCCCAAGCTCCGCCTTTGTGATCATGCTGATTCCTAAAGCGGCCACAATCATTCCATACAAAAACATCCGGTACTTTTTCATTATCACGTGATGATCCATGCGCGCATCTCTCCTAAAAATTATTTTTGCCTTCTAATTTATTTTGTTATTTTATCATAACACGAAAAAATGCACACTTCAATGGACATTGTAGCTTAACATAGGACTGAAAAATCATCACATTGCACAAAAATATTTTAGATTACCTAAAAATATTTTAGGTTCGGGTCGCAAGGCTTTCCTTCTGCGTTTTACCTCAAACGTCCCGCTCCGGCAGATTCACAGTGAAACGTCTGTCTCGATAATCCGGGAATACCGGATCAGCGGATACTCGCCGTCGTGGCTTCCGAACGGCTCTCCCGTCTCCTTATCCCGTCCCGTCAGAATCCGGTTTACCCCTGCTCCGGCCAGAATCCGGACCAGCTCCGTTTCCTCTTCCTCCAGGCAGACCAGCCTCGCGGTCTGAAGCCGCCCCCGGTCCTTTCTCAGGATCTTTACGAGTTTCTCCCTGTTCATCGGCTTCACCCAGCAGCTGCCGTACATCAGCGACAGCTGAAGTCCCGGCTCCTCCGACAGGGTGACGCTGACGCCGCGTCCCCGGAAGATGCGTTCCCCCGTCATGGCGGACTCCAGTTCCTTCTGGTAGATCCGGATGGTGCTGCATCCCCGGAATCCCACTTCTTTATTCCCATACTCCTCATAGGAGAATGTTCCAGCAGCCTCAAGAAACGGCGGCTGAAATCCACGGCCTCCCGCCCCTCTGCCTCCACATAGATTCCCTGGCAGGAGCTGCACAGCAGCTGGCTGGTCCGTACCATGTGATCCGTGATGGCCTGCAGCGCTTCCCCGTTGCTGCGGCCCGCTTCGGTGACATAGGCAAAACTGATCCGGTGCCCCCACTCGATCAGCTTCGTCCCCGCGGGAGCCAGGCTCCGGATTCCCCGGATGGCCTCGTCGCCGCCCCACGTGCACACGCCGTCGGAGAGCGTTAAGAGCTTTAAGAGCCTCGCCCAATCCCCGGAGGGAATCCGAAAGGTATAGATATAGTCCGCCAGCACGGGCTCGATACGGATCAGCTCCTGAAGCAGAAACACCGAAAGCCCGTCGTCTTCGGAAGAGAGCTTCAGGAGATTGATGTTGCCGGCCAGAAGGCCCTCCAGCACGCTGTAGGCTCCGATTCCGGTCATATTACCGGCAGTCACGTGCATGAGGACGCCCAGAGGCATGAGAAAACGGTTCTGAAGGCCCAAAAGCTCTGTCTTTACCCTTCTCTCCAGCGTATCCTCCCGCAGGAAAGAAGCCGCCTGACAGATTCTCTCTCTCGTCAGAAGCTTCTCCAGCCCGCGCGCCCGGATCTCGCCGTCATACGCGCCTCCGGTCAAGAGTCCGGCTAACCGGCCGCAGGCTCTCATTACCACGGTTCTGGAGAGAGGGGGCTTCTCCAGTGCGGCCGCTGTCTTTTTTTCCAGATCAATGGAATGCACTACGTCCCACCTCCTTTAACAGTTCTCCCGCACCGGCCGCGCAGGTCCGGATATCGGGGACACCGGTCCTGCCGATGATCTCCAGGTACGGCGCCTCCATTCCGCAGCCGCATTCACAGCCGCGGTGCAGGACGCCCAGATCATCGGTCAGTATGCTCACCAGAGGGATACTTTCAACCAGCGGACTGATTAGATTAACCAGTCCCGCCTTTCCATAGCCGACTGGTTCCAGCGTATCCACATCCCGGATGACGACGCGGCTCGTGGCGGGAACATGGAAATGGTGGTTCGGACAGTCACAGTATACGCCCGGATGCTCTACCGCTCCGAAAAACTCCCGGAAATGACTCTCCGACACACCGAGATGCCTCTCACACAGCCGGTATAGTTCCGTCTTGTCCACCGTCTCTTTGTAAAACTGCTTCCAGCCGCCGCCGACCATAATCATGGAATGCCTGGGCAGGCGGAGAAAGATTTCGCTTCGCTCCATCTCCTTTAACAGGAAATAGAGGTATGCCGGAAAGCCGATAATCCTTACCGGAGCCCTTCCTCCGCTATAACGCCGGAGGGCTACCATCAGCCCCTTAAAATCGGGCCGATATCCGTTCTTTCCCTTTCGCAGCGCATACCGCCGGCTGAGCGCCGGGGCAAACATCGTGCTGAGCCGCTGGGTCTTGCTGATCGCCGTCTGATTGTCCTTTCCGGGCGGAAACCCCAGAATTACATAACGGGCAGGACGCATGGAAAACAGCCCGTGGCGGGCGATGACCCGGCATGCGGCGATTCCACCGAAGAAAAGGCTCTTTTTGTCAAATCCGATATGGCTCTTCACTCCCTTTGTCCCCGAGGAGGTGGCCTTTACCACCATGGCGGATTCCGGCATGGAATGCAGATCGTGGTACTTAAAAAACAGGGTCGGAATGCACGGCACCTCCCCCACATCCGTCACCCGTTTTCCATCCTCCCGCGAGAATCCCCGGCTCTCCAGAATCCGCCTGTAATCTTCGCACTTTAAGAGATGGCAGTCCACATTCCTGCGGACTGCCTCCATAAAAGCTCTGTCATTCTGTTTATGATCATAGATATCCCTGCAAAAACACAGCTTAAATCTGTAATCCATCCTTTTACTCCCGTCGTTCTATTCGGTCCACTCCGGGAACCACTGGCCTTCATTCGATATAAATCCCGCAAATACCCGGGGCTCTCCCGCGGAATTCTGAGCCACATGACCGCGGCAGTGAAGTTTGATCCACTGGCCCTTCCGGTTTCTCGCCCTGTATTCGACCTCATGGCTCACGGTCCGCCCGTCGCTGATCGCCTGGTTCGATTCCCAGAACCGCTCCCAGTCGGCCGGATGGATGATGGAGCGCCAGATATCGGCTGCATTCTGAATCACCTCACCCGGAAATGCGAACTCCTCCACCAGCTTCCTGCTGTAACGGAAGGTATTGGTCGCCATGTCGCACACGTAGAGATAGTTGTCCGTACTCTCCACCAGCGCGTCATAGAGGTACTGCTGGTCGTAGTCAAACGCCTCCGGCTTTAAAAGCCGCCACTGGGCCTCCGCTGCCGCCAGCACCGACTCCTTCCCCTGCTGCATGTGATACTGGCGCTTCTGCTCGTACATGCGCTCGTCCACTTCCCGAAGGATATCCGTCACACTCATGGTATGCTCCGGCCCCAGCTCCAGAATTCCCGTACAGAAGCTCAGTTCATAAGGAATCCGGTCCTGTCTGCGGACAGCCAGCAGTCTCTCTTCCACCAGCTTGATCGTTTCAGCGGCTTCCTGCTCCGTCTTCCCTGCAAACGTTACGAGAAATTCATCTCCGCTCAAGCGGCATGCAAAATCCTCTCCGGTCAGAACGCTCTTCACCGTGTTGGCAATGACCCGCAGAAGATTATCCCCCTCCCGGTGCCCGTACGTATCATTAACTTTCTTCAGGGAATTGACGTCATACATACAGACCGTCAGAATCGTCTCCTGATGCCGCGCCGCATCCAGCATCTCTGCCAGCCGGTTCTTCCCGCCTCTCCGGTTGAGAAGGCCGGTCAGATCATCCGTGCTGGCCTCCTTCGACAGTTTTTTGGAAGCCGTAATATCCAGAGAATGCTGAAAATGAACGGTGGAGCCGTCCGTCCATTTCATCAGGCTGTCGTAGTTATCGTAGTAGCGGCCCGTCAGAGTGTTAAACTCCTCCCACCGCCGGTAAACGCCTTCCTCTCCGGACTCCGTCAGCCTCTGTACCGGACAGCCGGGGCATCTTCCCCTGCTTCCCTTCTGAAGAATCTGCCAGCATACCTTGCCCACCGGATTTTCCAGGCCAAACGCTTCCTGCATCGTTTTGTTCATGAACAGAATCCGGTCCGTGTGGATATCGGTCACGTACAGATTCGCCTGCATACGGCCCATCATGGTATTGTATACCCAGTTCTGCAGCATATAGTCTTCATACAGGTTCTTATTGGCAAATGTCACCGCGATAATGGACAGCAGGAACCGGAGTATGGGCAGTTCCCGGTCCGTCCAGTCGCCCTCCCCGGATTTTTTACCAAATACCGCAAATCCCACAAACCGTATATTATTGCAGATCGGCAAAATCGTCAGACAACCTTCCGGCACCGTAAAAGGTGTGAGCGCCTTTAAAAAGGCCTCCAGCTCCTCACCGGAAAGCTTCTCCCGCGTATTCCAGCTTTCCACCAGCTGCGGAAGCCACTGTCTCATGACCGCCTCCGCACCGGTATCCCCGCCTTTTCCGCTTCTCCAGGAGCCAACTTCCTTATAACGCATCTGATTGTCCAGGCGGACTAAGAGTACCGAATCGGCATGCATCAGATGATTGATATAGTCAGCCAGATTCTCCGCAGTTTCCTGCACAGAATTGGCATCCATCAACAGCGTCTGAACAGAAAGTTCAGGCCGGTAAAAAACCTCCATGGGATCTCCCCCCTTTCCGGAATTATTGTGCCGCTTGTTCTCCGTTTTCCGGATAATCAAAGATATAATACTCGTATGCGTTGACTACTCTGGTTTTCCCGTATGTATCCTCGCGTTTGAACCCTCCGCCGTAGTTGGCGTGAACATGGCCGTGGATAAAATACTTCGGCATATACTTGTCCATCAGATCCTTAAAGCATTCAAACCCCTGGTGGGGCAGATCCTGCATATCGTTAATCTGATATGCAGGCGCGTGAGACACCAGAATGTCAAACCCTTTGTTCTTCTTTAACTTCCACCAGAGCTTTTTGATTCTCCGCTCCATCCTTCTTTCCGTATACTGGTTGTCGGCTCCCGGAATATACTCCATGGAACCTCCCAGGCCCAGAATCCGCACGCCGCGGAACACGAAGATGTCATCCTCGATGCAGACACAGCCTTCCGGCGGCCGCTCCTCGTAATGCCCGTCGTGATTGCCTTTCACATACAGAAGCGGCGCATGGGAGAAGGTGGCAAAAAAAGTCAGATAGGAGGCCTTCAAATCCCCACATGATATAATTAAGTCCACCCCTTTGATCTTCTCGGGTGAGAAGTACTCGTAAAGGGATTTTGACTCCTCATCAGCCAGTACCAGAATCTTCAAACTATTATTCCTCCATCACCGCATTGTCGTATATCGTCAGTCCCTGCAGCCTTACCAGAGACTGTGCTTCCTCTGTGAGCTCATCGAACTCAGGAAGCTTACCCACCACGTTTTCAGCCAGCCAGTTCATCGTGATGATCTCTTCGGGAGAGAGCCTCTCCTCCTCCTCGCACTGAACCGTTCCATCCTGGGAATAGATCGTTCCCACAAACGGCTGGAAGCTTCCGCTCCGGATCGAGTTCTTCAGGAACGTGATCAGCCGGTTGGTGCCGTGCGGCAGATTCTGAGAGCAGATGACGTCGATGACATCGGCGGACATTCCCCACCAGTAGTTGATGGCCTGCTTTCCCTTCATCTCCTTTACATCGGAACCGCCGCGGCAGGTGATATTCACGATCTTCTCGTAGAATTTGCCCCAGTGCCAGATCGGCGACGCCAGATTCCGGAGTTCTCCGTCCGCTTCTTTTTTATATAAACCGTATTCTCTCGATGCAGTCTTAGGCGTAATCATGTCTTCTCCGGAGATGAACGTGATTCCTTCCTTTTCCAGTTCCTCGCGGGCATTCCTGTCTTTTACCCTCGCCCATTCCAGATGAACCTTGACATAGGGATTAATCATACGCGCACCGAGTGCAAAGGCGTTGATATTGGCGATCGTTCCGTAGATCGGGTAGTCCGCGATATACCCCAGCTTATCGCACTGTGCCATGGAAGCGGCCAGCGCGCCCATTAAGAATTTCGACTCGTACATTCTGGCATAGTAGGTGCAGACGGAGGAGTACGACATGTTGACGGAACAGTTGAAAATCTTTACCTCCGGATGCTCGATAGCCGCCTTGACGCTTAAACCGATCATCTGGGAGGCCGTCGTAAAGATCATGTTGCATCTGGCCGCAATCGCCAGATCGATGGCGTTGGCAATCTCCGCATCCGTATCGGCCTCGAAGAATGCGACCGTCTTTAAGCGCCCCTCAAATGCCTGCTCCAGGTACATACGCCCCAGCTCATGGCCATAGGTCCAGCTGGAGGTCTCCGCGGTCTTCGCGTGAATAAATGCGATCTTCAGCATCTCCGGCTCGATGTTCTGGGATGGGCGGAGCCAGTTGATGATCTTTAACGGGCTGTTATCCGGCTCTTCCACCTCCTCCGGCTGCTCTACCAGGGCGATCTTGCTGCCTCTGGAGGTCAGGAGAAGTTCATCCTTAATCTTCGTCAAATCCTTTGTGATCTCGCCCTCTGTCTTCAGCTTCACCACATCGTAGCCGAACAGCTCGACATAGACAAGGAAGGCGTCAGAACACGTCATCTCATAGGAATTCCCGCCAAACGCGCGGAACGCCTTGGAAAACTGGTCGTAGGCGGATTTAAAGTAGATCCTGTCGTCCTCGCTCCACACCTCTTCCGGGGCCTTTCCCATGGCCTTTAACAGGCGGTCGTAGCTGCCCTCCTGGCTGAACCAGACATCACAGTTAAAGGAGACCTGGTAAAACTCCAGGAATTCATAATAGAGGCGGTTGTCGAGGTCATCCGTTCTCTTGGGAATCAGGCGCGTCACCGAAGCCGTAATGCTGAACGCGCCCACATATTTAAGCACGCTGACACGCTTGTTGCCCTCCTGTACATAATACTGGTTCATGAACTCATACGCAACGATGGGGTCATGAATCCCTTCTTCTATCTGATGGTCGTATAAATACGCCCATTTTGCTCCAAACTCCGATTTTTCTGCCAGCAGAGGCATAAAATTATTGGCAAAGGCACTGGTTCTGCCTTTTGTTTTCGTTCCCACGATCTTATCAAGCGGGACGTCCATGAGTCCCAGATTCACTTCTGAAATAATATCTGTGTAGGAAAGTATGTCATCCAGCACCGGAAGATAAGGATACTCTCCCTTTGCTACGGAAACCTGATACTGTTTTCTTCCTTTTTTCAAAGCACCTGAATAGTCATAAAGCGCCATAACCGATTCTCCTCTCAGTTTTCCTCTTATTGTATGTTCGTCTTCTACAGTATACCACAAACAATAAATTCGTGAAAGACCTCATTCCGTGTTTGGGCATGCATTCACATCTGTTTCGCAAAGACAAAAGACGCCGTCCGCGCCCCCAAAAACCACGGCTTTCTCCCGTGGGATCTTCAGGACGCAGACTGCGTCTCATATTATAGGTTTCTTATCTTGAAATCACGTTCCAGTTCCCGTTTCTGGTCCTTTTTCGCGATATCTTCCCTCTTGTCGTAGAGCTTCTTACCGCGGGCCAGGCCGATCTCCAGCTTCACCAGGCTGCCCTTAAAGTAAACCTGGAGGGGCACGATGGTATAGCCCTTGATCGCGATCTTGGAATCCAGCTTGCTGATCTCCGCCCGGTGCATCAGCAGCTTTCTAGGTCTTAAGGGATCTTTATTGAAGATATTTCCCTTTTCATATGGATTGATGTTCATGCCGTACACCCATACTTCCCCCTTGTCGATTCTCACAAAGGCTTCCTTGATGCTGCATTTGCCCATCCGGATGGACTTCACTTCCGTGCCGGCCAGCTCGATGCCGGTCTCGTATTTCTCATCGATAAAATAATCATGGTATGCCTTTTTGTTGTTGGCAACCAGTTTGAAACTCTCTTTCCCCATCCTTTTATCCTCCTGTTATTCCTCCGCAGCGGGAATAAAGTCGATCGTCCTGGCCAGCTTATCCGTTCCCGTGACCATGACGCGGATCGGCTGACCGAGTTTGTATACCTTCCTCGTCATATCGCCGATCAATTCTAAATGCTCTTCATCAAAATGGTAATAGTCGTCCTTTAACTCGCTTACCCGGATCAGGCCTTCCACCGTATTGGGAAGCTCCACGTAGAGTCCCCAGTTTGTGACTCCCGATATGACGCCGTCGAATACCTCGCCGATATGGCCCGCCATATACTCGCACTTCTTCATCTTCACGGTTTCGCGCTCCGCTTCATCTGCCCGCCGCTCCATGGCGGAGGTCTGGACCGATACGCCGGTCAGAAGCTTATCGTAATGGGCCGTTCTCTTCTCGCTCAGCCCGCCTCGCAGGTTCTCCTTGATGATCCTGTGAATCTGTAAATCCGGATACCGCCGGATGGGTGAGGTAAAGTGGGTATAATACTTGGCGGCCAGGCCGAAATGGCCCGTATTCACCACCGTATACTTGGCCTGCTTCATGGAACGCAGCGCCAGACGACTGATCAGCGCCTCCTCCGGTGTATCCTCCGCCTTCACCAGAAGCTTCTGGACCTCTTTCGGATAGACCTCTCCGTTATGGAACCGGATGGAGTAGCCGAAGTTATTGATAAAGGTGGCCAGACTCTTCATCTTCTCCGGGTCGGGATTATCATGGGTCCGGTACAGGAACGGGAGCGCCTGCCAGAAATAGTCCTCCGCCACAGTCTCATTAGCGATGAGCATGAAATCCTCGATAATCTTCGTTGCCGCGTTCCGCTCATACGGCTTGATCTCCAGTGGTTTTC
>NZ_JBKVCZ010000139.1:0-16668 GCF_046966825.1 Hungatella sp.
TAGTTAAGGCGGCTACCTAAATCTTTTTATTACTTTACCGCACATGAGCATTCTTCCCGGGTTACCCGTAAATATCCGCCGGTCTCTCCGTGGATCCAACGGCTTAAATCGATCCAGTCCTTTATTTCATCGGGGCGTTTTCTGTACCATGCCACATATTCGGATAAGTGGCCGTTTGATTCCGTGGAATAATACCCGAACCGTTTTAAGATATCGATGCGGACTTTTTCCTCCTCCCGGTAGGTTTCGTGAGCCTCGAAGGCGGGAAGAAGCTTTTGCAGCATGGATTCCCCATGATGGCTGATGGATATGTACCAGGTCTGGTGGTTGATTCCTGCACAAACGAAATCGAGCTCATCTCTGGGAATGCCAAGTACTTCGGCGATCTGCTGCTCACCGTGAATCTCACCGTGGCACAGGCCGATGGTTTTTACCTTGCCGTACTTGTTGCAGGCCCACGTAGCCATGGCGTTTGGATTGGAATAATTGAGCATGACGGCGCCGGGGGCAGCTACTTCCCGGATGTCTTTGCAGAAGTCCAGCATGGCGGCAATGACACGCTGTCCATACATGATTCCGCCGATGCAGAGCGTGTCGCCGACACACTGGTCAACACCGTATTTCAGCGGTATCTCAATATCAGTTTCAAACCCTTCCAGTCCACCAATGCGGACACAGTTAATGATATATCTGGCATCCTGAAAGGCCTCTCTGCGGTCCAGGGTAGACTGAATCTTTGTTGCAATCCCATTTGCCTCCAGATCCCTTTGGCATAAGTCGGTGACCTTTTTTAAGTTGTCTTCACTGATGTCTGTAAACGCGATATCGATGTCCCGAAACTCCGGAACTGACATGATATCCGTGAACAGTGTCCTTGTAAAAATCAGACTTCCGGCACCGATAAAAGCAATTTTGAATTTCATATGTTTGTATCTCCTTTCTCAGTTAAGCTTTATTGTAGTATACAGATTCTTCAAAAAAGATGCGCATGAAATTGAAACGCCTTTTTCTAAAATGCAATAAATTGTTGGCTTAATAGAAAACAATATGCTAAAATAAACTGAAGGAATGATACGGAAAAAGAGGGAAGGCTATGGCAGATAATACAATGGCGAGCTATGCGTATCCGCGCTATGCATATCCGCGTTATGCATATCCGGCCGCATATTATGCGGTGGCGCTGGATTATTTTCAGATGGAGACACACAGACATGACCAGTGGGAGATCATGTATCTGGTAACCGGCACGTGCCGGGTGGAGGTGGAAGGCGTTCTGGTGGAAATGGAGGAACGGCAGTTTATCTGCATCCGTCCGGGGATTCCGCACAGGCTGGAAATCAATCAGGGAGAGCGCAGTGTACTGTTAAATTATGAGTTTTCCTGTCTGGATAAGATGGGCGGAACGGATTTGAACAGCCTGGCCGAAAAGGACGCCGGCTTCGCGGAGCTGATGGTATCCCCGGAGCCGTATCTGCTGCTCACCGACTACGGAAAGATGGAATACGTATTGAAGGACTTGATTTCCGAGCTGGAGAGAAGGGATCGAAACAGTTATTTACTGGATCTGATCTTTCAACGAATGCTGATTGAGTGGTCAAGGTGCATTCAGGATAATGAAGGGGTAACCGGCATGGTTCATCTGAAAAAAGCCCGGAAATATATCCGGGAGCACTTTCGGGAAGATATCCGGGTGGAGGATGTGGCGAAATACGTCAGCCTCAATCATTCGTATCTGCAGACTCTGTTCAGCAAAGCCTACGGATGCGGAATTATGGAGTACATCAATAACCAGCGGTTGGAGCGGGCCCAGTTTTTGCTGAAAAACAGCAGCATGAATATTGTGGACATTGCCTTCGAGGCAGGGTTCAACAGCCGGCAGCATTTCGGGTATACCTTTCAGAAGAAGTACTGCTTAAGCCCCAAACAATACAGAAAATTGAAGGGACAGAATATTGCGGCGGATACAGGTAAATGGCAGAAGAGTCTGAGGGAAAATGGAGAGGCGGCGGGGGCGAACCGGTTGATCTGATGGTTTGTTATTAATCGAGATTGCTGCAGCTATGAAAATGATTTGAAGGTATGAAGGCGGTTTTTACATTTTGTAAAAACCGCCTCAGACTGTAGACAAAATGGTTCCTGGTGCGATGCACCCGGAACCATTTTGAATTTTATATAGAGATATATTGGTTCGAATATACAGACAAAAGAACAGGGTTTCCTTAGCCCGCCCTTTCTCCATTTCCAGATTGCCAGTTTCTTTAGATTCATACATGCAAATAAAAGGGTCAGCTCCATTGTCACTTTTGCCAATCCTCTGTACTGTGTATATCTCATTCCATGTTTTTCTTTTCCGTCTGCAAAGACTCGTTCGATGGTTTCTTTCCGTTTCTGATAGATTTCTTTCATCCCTGTCTGATGACGGATTTCCTCCACCTTTTCCATGTACCCCTCCCATACATGGCGGCTTACCACCTTTACATGGTCTTTGCTTCCTGTACATTGGTTTTGGTACGGACAATCCTTACACTTTTTTCCATCGCTTTTGTATTCTCGGTATCCATCACGGTTTGTTGTGCTGTATTTTAGGATCTGATTATTCGGGCATAAATAACAGTCAAAGTATTCATCATATACATAATCGCTTTTTCGAAAATACCCTTTCTTTGTCATTGGACGTTTATAGGGCATAACCGGAACCTTTCCTTCCTCGATTAGCGTTCTTGCGATTGCTGGTATCTTATAGCCTGCATCCATTACATAGTATTTAGGATATTTTACCCGTTCGCTTACTTTCCGGTACAGTTCCCAAAAGGATACGCTGTCGTGGACATTCCCTGCTGTCACTTCAAAATCTATGACATAATTATTTTTATCACAGCAGGTATTGGCTGCATAAGCAAACACCTGCTTGTGTTCCCCTTTGTGGAACCAGCCACTGTCGGGATCGGTAGTGCTGACCTTTTTGTTTATGGTCTCTGGCGTGGACTCTTTTTCTTTCAATGGCTTTTTCCCGTGTTCCAGCCTGTCCTTCTCTATTTCCTCCTGCAGCTCCTTTTCGTAACATCGGGCTTCTTTTTCCATGGTTTCATTCTGATATTTATGAGGGTTTGCACTGGCTTTGATGTGGGTACCATCAATAAAAAGACTTTCCGTATCCAGGAAACCACAGGCATCCACCTCCATTAGAATCCGGGAGAATATCTTTTGAAAAAGATCCGTATCCTTAAAGCGTCTGGTATAGTTCTTCCCAAAGGTAGAGAAATGAGGGATATCCTCATACAGGCCGTATCCCAGATACCAGCGGTAAGCAAGATTCACTTCAATCTCTTTGATTGTTTTGCGCATGGAAGGGATGCCAAACACGTATTGGAGGATCACGATTTTCATTAATACAACGGGATCAATGCTTTCCCTGCCATAAGGTTTGTAGAGATCTTTAACCTCGTCATAAATAAAGCTTAAATCAATGGCTTCCTCCAGCTTTCGAACCAGATGACCGGAAGGGACGAGGTCATCCAGGCTTGCAATCTGTACCTGAGAACGTTCTGAATAATCTTTTTTCCCCATCATAAGAAAAAACCTCACTTTCGTATAGTACTATTATACTACATCGAAATCCTGAGTGAAAGAAAAAAGACAACCGCCTCCTATTAGGAGGCTAGTTGTCTACAGTCTGAGGCGGTTTTTACATTTTGTAAAAACCGCCTTCTTTTCTTTCGTGAATGGATAGGGGACAGTATCGCGATTCTGCACTTTAAAATATAAATGTAAAATTCAAGTAAATTGTAATTGAATTCAAGTAAAAGCAGGAATAATATAATGCCATAGACAAGACATATAAGACAAAAACATTAGAAAAATATAATAAGAAAGGAGAAAAGCAGACATATGTTACAACAAAGAGATAATACCTTACGCACGTGTAAAGAACTGTTACTTGAATTTAATCAAGTGAAAAATCAAGTAAAATCAAGTAAAATAAAGTTCTCCCTCAAGCAGAACGGAAAAGACGTCTATAATATCACGGCACCATTTTTGGCGGATGGAAAGACCTGGATTGCAGGACGGGTCGAGGCGAGAGACAGTGAGTATTCCAGGATTGGCTTTTTCGAAGAGAGCGAAGGCGAGTGGGTGGAAACAGAACGGGAAGCCTTAAACCTTCAGGATCCATTTGTGACGAGGATCGGCGGGAAACTGGTCCTTGGGGGCGTGGAAGTATTCGATGATGAGGAACGGCCGGGATACTTAAATTACAGGACTGTATTTTACCGGGGAGATGGAATCCTTGATTTGAGCAGATTTGCTGTGGGGCCAGACCGGATGAAGGATATCCGGCTCTGTGAGCTGGAGGATGGAAGGATTCTGGTACTTACCAGGCCACAGGGAGAACGGGGGGGACGCGGAAAGATCGGTTACCGTTTCTTTGAAAGTCTGGACGAGTTAGATGCAGAAAGCCTGCAGCAGGCAACGCTTATGGAACATCAGTTTATACCAGAGGAATGGGGCGGAGCAAATGAACTCCACCGCATAGCAGGCGGGAAGATCGGAGTGCTCTCCCATATCGCAGGATTTGACACGGAAGGAAACCGGCATTACTATTCCACGGCGTTCTGCTTCAATCCTGAGACAGGGGAATACGGTCCTATGAAAATGATTGCGGAGCGAAGAAATTTCCAGCCGGGACCAAGTAAAAGACCGGATCTGGAAGATGTTATATTTTCCGGCGGGCTTGTGAGGCTCGGAGGAGGAAAAGCGGAATTGTACTGCGGAGTCAGCGATGCAGAAGGACAAAAGGTGCTGATCGACGATCCATTTGATGAATATGAAAACAGATAGAAGGAGAAGAGACTTATGAAAAGAATGAAGAGAGTAGTGGCGATTGCAGCAGCGGCAGCTATGACTGCATCCGTGATGACAGGATGCGGAAAATCAGGAGGTAATCAGCCGGCAGCCAATCATGGAGGAGCCTCCGGAGAGGTGGTTTCCGTTGATTTCTGGACAGCGCCTCAGCAGGTACAGTATAACTTCTGGGAATCCAAGGCACAGGCGTTTAACGAAGCAGGCATCACGGTTGATGGAAAAAAGATAGAGGTAAAGGTCCAGCAGATGCCGGAATCCCCATCTTCAGAAGCCGGAATTCAGAATGCAATTGCAACAGGGACCGTACCGGCTGTATCGGAAAATATCAACCGGGGATTCGCAGCAACTCTGGCGGCTTCCGGAGCAGTCTATGACCTGTCTGGCGAGACATGGTTTACAGATGTAATTGAAGCCAGAAAGATGGAAGATACGATCACAAACTGGGCGATTGAGGGGAAACAGTATGTGCTTCCGGTCTATGTCAATCCGATGATCTGGCAGTGGAATATGAAAGCCTTAAAGGCTCTGGGGTTTGATTCGGCACCGAAGACAGTGGCTGAATTTACAACTGTTATTACCGAATTTGCCGCACAGCGTGACACCACCATGAAAGAGATAGGGGTTACCCATTCCTTCTACCGTCCGTCATTAACCCGTCCGGATCAGTGGTGGGACAGATGGTATGATTTTCAGATGCCTTACGAAGCTCTGACAGGGGGAAAACCGTGGGTAGAGGGCAATAAACTGGTACTCGATAAGGAAGGCGCAGTCGAAGCGTTTGAACTGATTGGCCTCTTTGGCAATTCAATCCAATCCGGCGAAATATCCAGCATCTGGACAGAGGCAAATCCTTCCGTACTCGTGACAATCAACGCACCATGGGAGATTTCACTCTATCGTGAAAACAATAAGGTCTACGGAGAAGATTATATTTACGGACAGGCAATTGTGAAGAATGAAGGGGATATTCCTTATAACTTTGCTGATTCCAAGGGTCTTGTCTTCTATAAAAATAAGAGTATTACAGATGAGGAACATGCCGGCGCAGTGGAATTCGTAAAGTGGGTTTATAATAAGGAAAATTCTGCACAGACCGATCTTGACTGGCTGAACGCTACGACGATGCTTCCTGTCAGAGGTGATTTAAATGACAATGAAATATTTGCCGACGTTATGAAAGAGTATCCGGAGTTAGCTGCACTGGCGGAAGCTGTGCCGTATGCGATTCCGAGTATTGCGACAGAAAAGGTAACTGATATACAGACAGCACTGACCGAGAGCGGAACAGCGCCGTATATGAATGAAGTTATGAATGCAGAGCCTGGAAATGCACCGGACGCCACCCCATATGTAGAGGCGGCTATGGAGGCCATGAAGCAGGCGGGTGGTCTGGAATAGGCTGTTGATCGGGGACAGGAATCGTTTTCCTGTCCCTCCTAAAAAGGAGGGGTTTTATGAAGAGAAAGAGTATTACGGGAAATAAAAAAGCTGGCCTCATGGGCTGGCTGCTTAACGGGCCATACCTGATTTATTCCCTTATTTTCTTTCTGATTCCGCTGATCTGGGCGTTCTGGCTTTCCACCATGGACTGGAACCTGATGTCGGAACAGAAGACGTTTGTAGGGATCAGGAACTTTGCCGGCCTTTTTTCCGACAGCAGGGTAAAAGCGGCATTTATTAACTCTTACCGCTACCTCCTGCCCATTGTAGTGCTGTGCTTTGCAGGGGGGCTGATTATCGCGCTTCTGGTATCCAATCTGCCGGATAAAATCAAGGGTCTGGTGGCGGTTTTATTCTTTATTCCTTATCTGACCTCCGGAGTTGCGACGAGTGTAGTAGTAAAGTACTTTTTTAATTATAATTCTGCGTTCAATACGTTTTTAAGAGACCAGTTCAATCTGAATATAAACTGGCTGACAGACCAGAGATACGCATTTGCCGTTATGGTGGGTATTGTTGTCTGGAAAATGTCGGGGTACTATGCATTATTTATTCTCTCAGGCATTGAAAGCATAGGGGATGATGTGACGGAAGCGGCGATGCTGGACGGCTCGACCGGACTGCATAAGCTCCTGCACATTACGCTTCCGATGATTATGCCTACGTTGACCACTGTAATTGTACTGGCCACAGGCCTGGCGTTCGGCGTCTTTACAGAGCCGTATCTGCTGACAGGCGGCGGCCCTAACATGACGACGACTACATGGCAGCTGGAAATCTACAACACGTCCTTTACCAGATTTCAGTCCGGATATGGGGCGGCCATGGCGATTGCCAGTGCGGTTCAGATCTTTATCACTTTAAGGATCATCAACGCTGTAACGGACCGGCTGAACAGAAGATTCGGATGGTAGGCAACGATAACGAGGAGAAAAGAATATGGGAAGAAAAAAGAAATTAAGTGTTAAAACATATGTTATTACAGCAGTCACCCTGACTCTGCTTGCGATATCCCTGTTTCCCTATTATTATATGGTGCTTCAGTCCTTTACCTCCTGGGATCAGGTTGATAAGGTGATGGTGCCTCACGGTTTTACGTTAAGAAGCTATGAATATTTGATAGGAAAGGGCGGAGCGACGAATTCCATGATGTGGGTCAGAGCTCTGATCAACTCATTCCTTGTAGCATTTCCTACCGCAGTGATATCGGTCATTATAGGACTGTGCAACGGTTATTCCGTATGCAAACTGAAATTTAAGGGAGAACGTTTCATTATGGACTCCCTGCTGTTTCAGATGTTTTTCCCAACCATAATCCTGCTGGTACCCAGATATATGATTGCAAAGCCTATGGCGAATACGTACGGCGGAATGATCATACCCATGTGTATTTCCATTTGGGCCATTTTCATGTATATCAACTATTTTAAAACCTTGCCTAATGAGGTTTTTGAGGCTGCGAAGATAGACGGCGCCGGAGAGCTGCGCATTATATTTTATATTGCGTTTCCCATAACAAAATCGGTTACCACAATTGTGTTTCTGTCTATTTTTATGCAGCGGTGGTCGGAGCTGATGTGGGATATGCTGATCGCGCCAAACATTCAGATGCAGACGCTTAATGTGTTGATTTCCACTCAGTTCAAACCGATGGGAGCATTTCCGGGACCGATGTATGCGGCGTCTGTTATTCTGACTCTGCCGATTATTATCCTGTTTTTATGCTTTTCCAAATACTTTAAAGAGGGAATCAGCTTTATGCTTAAATAATGGAAAATGAGGAGGAACAACATGCTGGAAGTAAAAAGATGCGGAGAAAATCCGCTTCTTATCCCGGAAAATGTAAAACCCAGCCGAGAAGATTTTAAAGTCGAAGGGGTATTTAACTGCGGCGTCGCAAAATATAAAGATGAAGTGATCCTGCTGTGTAGAGTGGCCGAGTCTGTTAAAGGAGCAGTGGAAGGAGAAGTACGGATCCCTGTTGTGAAAAAGATTAGCGGAAAAGATGAGATTACGGTGCTCAGTCTGAAAAAGGCGGAACATCCGGAGCTCGATTTTACCGATTCCAGAACGATTAATAAGATGATGAGGCAGGGGAAGAGAACGGTATATTTGACATCTCTGTCCCATTTAAGAGTGGCCAGATCAAAGGATGGAATTCATTTTACTGTGGAGGATACCCCGTCTGTTTTTCCTTGTGCGGAAGAGGAGAGCTGGGGAATGGAGGATCCGAGAATTACTCAGATCGGGGATGTGTATTACATTAATTATACTTCTGTGACGGAAAATGGAGCGGCTACCTCGTTAATCAGTACAAGGGATTTTGAGACATTTGAGCGGCACGGAATCATATTTGCACCGGAGAATAAGGATGTTACCATATTTCCGGAAAAAATTAATGGTATGTATATGGCGTTTAACCGCCCTGTACCAGGCGGAATCGGCAACCCTGAGATGTGGCTGGCCCAGTCACCGGATCTGATACACTGGGGACATCAGAAGCATTTCTGCGGCATATCCGATGCGGACAGCTGGGATAACGGGAGAATCGGAGGCGGAGCCGTACCGTTTAAAACGGAACAGGGCTGGGTGAAGATTTACCATGCCGCCGACAGGAATGACCGTTACTGCCTGGGGGCATTTCTCCTGGATTTAAGCGATCCCTCCAGGGTGATCGCAAAGACGGAAGCACCGATTCTGGAACCGGAAGCTTCTTATGAGACAGAAGGCTTCTTCGGAAATGTAGTATTTACCTGTGGCTGTCTGGTGGATGGAGACTGTGTGTCTCTCTATTACGGCGCCGCGGACGATAAGATATGCAGAGCAGATTTCTCGGTTTCCCAATTACTGGCCGGGATGAAGGCCGTATAAAGTCAGAAAGGTGGAATGCGGTATGAAGAAGCGGGTTACCATGAAGGAAATAGCGGAAAGGCTGAACCTTTCTGTCAATGCGGTATCCCTGGCGCTGAATGACCGGGCGGGGGTCAGCGAAGAGACGAGAAGACTTGTTTTAAACGCGGCGGAAGAGATGGGATATCTGGATCAGAGTACCAAGTATACGGCGGCATACTCCAATAAGAACATCTGTATCCTTCTGGAGGACCGTTTCTTTAAGGATATGCAGTTCTATGGACGGATTCTTCTGGGATTGGAGGAAGCGGCAAAGAAGGCCGGGTATGATCTGTTTATCAATTCCTTCGAGAAGAATCAGGAGATACCGGCCTGTGTGGAACAGCAGAAGGTGTCGGGACTGATTGTCGTTGGTAAGATCGATGAGGAGTATCTGAAGCGTTTGAAGAGCTATTCCATACCGGTTCTGCTTCTGGATCACGAATCTGTGGAGACACCTACTGACTGTGTGATGACCAATAATGTGGCGGGCGCCTATAAGCTGACAAAGTATCTGCTGGATAAGGGCTACCGGAAAATCGGGTTTTTCGGTGATCTCTCCTATACCCCCAGCATTCGGGAACGTTTCTGGGGATATCAGGAGGCCATGCAGCAGTATCTTAAATTTCCATCCTTTGAAGAAGGGATCGCCTATATCAGACGGTATTCCGCTTTAAAGAGTGTGGAGGACGCGGTGATTCATCAGGACGCGTCCAGTCTTGCGGAGTATTACCAGTCACTGGAGGAAAAACCGGAAGTGCTGATCTGTTCGAACGATAAGATGGCAATCCTCATGTGCAAGGCTCTGTCACAGTGCGGCCTCAAGGTTCCTGAAGATATCGGAGTTGTTGGTTTCGATGATATTGAACTGAGCAATATGGTGAATCCCCGCATTACGACAATGCGGGTGGACAAGGTTCTAATGGGGAAAAAGGCTATGGAGCGGCTTCTAAAATGTATGGAACGGCCGAAGGAAAAGGTGGAAAAGCTGGTGCTGGATGTCCAGCTGATTGAAAGAGATTCTGTGAGGGAGTTCATGTAAATGAATCAGTGGTGGAAAAATACGGTTTTTTATGAAATATATATAAGATCCTTCTGTGACACCGGTCAGAACGGGAAGAGCGGTATCCGGGGAATCACCTCGAAGCTGCCGTATCTGAAAGAACTGGGAGTGGGCGGAATCTGGCTCACTCCTTTTTATCCCTCTCCAAAGGTAGATAACGGATACGATGTTTCCGATTATTGCGGTGTGGATCCGGATTACGGAACAATGGAAGATTTTGAGGAGATGGTGAAGGCAGCCCATAAGCATGGTATCAGGGTCATCATTGATATGGTTTTGAATCATACATCGACCCGGCACCCGTGGTTTATAAAATCAGCCGCCTCCAAAGACAGCAGTGAGAGAGACTGGTATATCTGGAAGGATCCCGTTAACGGAGGGGAGCCGAATAACTGGGAGTCCTTTTTCGGAGGAAGCGCATGGGAGTATGTGGAGTATGGAGATTCGGGACAGTACTATTACCATTCCTTTGCAAAGGAGCAGGCTGACTTAAACTGGCAGAATCCTTCCGTGGAGGAGGCCATTTACCAGGTTCTTGATTTCTGGCTTCTGAAAGGCGTGGATGGTTTCCGGTTTGATGTGATTAACAACTTATCGGTGTCCGGCTCTCTGGCGGATAATCCGGTCACGGGAAACGGGGAGCAGCTTCATGAAAATGATATCAATCAACCGGGGGTTCAGGCGGTTATCAAACGGATGGCAGGCAGGATCAGGGAGAAGAAGCCAGATGCATTTCTGGTTGGAGAGATCAGCAGCGACGATTTAACCAGAATTCATTCCTATACGGGCGGCGGGAGCCTGGACACGACTTTTAATTTTAATTTGGGAAGCAGGGAAATATTTCAGATTGATGAGATTTATGAAGAATTAAAGCGCATGCAGGAACTGTACGGGGATTCAGAATATCCAACCCTGTTTTTTGGAAGTCATGATATGAGACGTTTTCCGGACCGGTTCGGATTTACGGAAGGGAAAACGAAATGCCTGCTGGCGCTGATGCTTTCCTGCAGGGGAATTCCGTTTCTGTACTTTGGAGATGAAATCGGAATGAAAAGCCGTATTCTGAATTCTGTGGACGACGCAAAAGATGTTCAGGGAATACTGGCCTATGAGGCGGCTCTTAAAGAGGGAAAAAGCAGGGAGGAAGCGGTTCGGATTCTGAATGAACGATCACGGGATGCCTCCCGCAATCCTATGGATTGGGACGAGGCTGAAAAACAGAGAGAGGATCCGTCCTCGATCTGGAATTTCGTCAGAAGCTTCATCGAACTGAGAAAGAGAACTGCGGCGCTGACAGAAGGAACCATGGAGCTGCGAAGACTGGAGAACGGTTTGATAGAAATCGAGAGAGCGCTGGGAATGGACCGGGTTCGCATTATGATTAATTTTTCGAATTGCGGGGTGACGGTCCCTGGTGAAGGCGGCTGGCGAATCCTATACGCTTCAGACAGCGTACCGGATAGCGGATCAAGGGAAAAAAATGGAAAAGACTGTGTGAAGTCCGGAATGGTTCAAATGCTGGTTCCTGGCGGAAGCTGTGTAATTCTGGAAATATGAGGATAAGGTAAATGACGATGATACAGAAACTGACAGATGGCTGGAAGCTCAGAAGCTGTTCCACCGGCCAGAGTTTTGAAACGAAAGTACCGGGAACCGTATACGGAACCTGGCTGGAGCAGGGAGCGATGAAGGATCCTTACTGGAGAGACTGTGAGGAGGCCGCGCTGGCCATGATGGCTGGGGACTACGAATATGAGATTTCCCTGTCGCCTGATGAAGCTCTGATGGGATGCAGGGATATCCGGCTGAGATTCGAAGGAATTGATACACTGGCGGATATTTTCTTCAACGGGGTTTATCTTGGACATGCGGATAATATGCATCGCATATGGGAGTATCCGGTAAAATCCCTGATGGGAGAGACCAATAAACTCAAGGTACATTTGTATTCGCCGCTGTCCTTTATCAGAAAGGCCTATGAAAAGACTCCTTATGACGGTGCACCCGAGGCTATGCAGGGCTTTCCGCTTCTAAGAAAGAGCCACTGCTCCTTTGGATGGGATTGGGGACCGAGGCTTCCTGACGCCGGTCTGTTCCGGGAGGTATCTCTGATTGGCGTGAATCAGGCCTCCATCTGTGATGTGCATATCAGACAGAGGCACAGCGGCGGAATCGTGACCCTGTCCTTGAATACCACTGTGGAGGCGGCCGATGATGGGGCCTGCTCCTGTATGCTCAGAATCACAGATCCGCAAGGGATGAGTATTACGTACCAGATGGAAGGTGAAAAGTATCAGTTTTCAAAAGTTGTGACAATAAAAAACCCGGAACTGTGGTGGCCGAATGGTTATGGAAAACAGCCTCTATACCAGGCAGAAGTCATGGTGGCTGTAGACGGAGAGATTCAGGACAGCTGGAGCCGAAAGATTGGACTCCGAACGATGACGGTCAATACGGCGGCGGATGAGTATGGGAATAAGTTTGCCCATGAAGTGAATGGTGTGGAGATTTTTGCCATGGGAGCGGATTACATACCGGAGGACTGCATCCGCGGCCGCGTCAGCCGGGAACGGACAAAGACGCTTCTGGAATACTGCAGGGACTGTAATTTTAATGTGATCCGCGTCTGGGGAGGCGGATACTATCCCGATGACTTTTTCTATGATCTGTGCGACGAAATGGGACTGATCGTATGGCAGGACTTTATGTTTGCCTGTGCGGTTTATCCTCTGACGCCGGAGTTTGAGGCAAATACAGCGGCGGAAATCCGGGATAATGTACGGCGCATCCGCCATCATGCCTGTCTGGGCTTATGGTGCGGCAACAATGAGATGGAAATGTTCCTTGCGGATAATCAATGGGTGAGAAAGCCGCTGCAGAAGACCGAGTATTTGATTATGAATGAAAGAATCATACCGGAATTACTGAGGCAGCTTGATCCGGATACCTTTTACTGGCCGTCCAGTCCGTCCTCGGGCGGGGATTTCGATCATCCTAATGATGAGAACCGCGGAGACGCCCATTACTGGGAAGTGTGGCATGGAGGCGTTCCGTTTACGGATTACAGGAAATACTATTTCCGCTATCTCTCTGAATTTGGGTTCCAGTCATTTCCCGCAGTAAAGACCATTGAACAGTTCACTGAGCCGGAGGACAGAAATATTTTCTCCTATGTGATGGAAAAACATCAGAGAAATGCCGGGGCTAATGGAAAGATACTTCAGTATATGAGCCAGATGTATCCGTATCCGAAATCACTGGAGCTTCTCGTTTACGTTTCGCAGCTGCTGCAGGCAGAGGCTATCCGGTATGGTGTGGAACATTTCCGGAGGAACCGGGGGCGGTGCATGGGCTGTGTCTACTGGCAGTTAAATGACTGCTGGCCGGTGGCATCCTGGTCCTCCATTGATTACTACGGCAGATGGAAGGCGCTTCAATATTTCGCCAGACGCTTTTTTGCCCCGGTCCTGCTTTCCTGTGAGGAAGAAGGCGCTCTGAGTTCCTCCATGAATGTTAATGAGGAGAACCGCTGCATCAGAAAAGCGGCCCGATTCTGTGTGACCAATGAGTCAAGGGAGCCCGTAAGCGGATTTATCAAATGGAGCATTCAGGATGCGGCGTCTGACATCTGCCGGCAGGGACAGTACAGTGTGGAGGTGGAAGCGCTTTCAGTCTGCAGCTATCCATGGATTGAATTTCCGGATATAGATATCAGAAATCATTATCTGTCCTATGAACTCTGGCTTCATGGAGAAAAAGTTTCGCATGGCGTCAGCTTATTTGTTCCTCCAAAACATTTTGAGTTCGCAGACCCGAAGCTGGAACTGCGCAGGGATGGGGAGACACTGCTGATCCATGCAGCAGCCTTCGCCAAAGGGGTTGAAATCGGAAACGAGGCTGGTGATTTGCTGCTTTCCGACAACTATTTTGATATGGACGCAGGGGAGAAGCGTGTGCAGGTGCTGCAGGGAAGTATGGAAGGGCTGTATGTGCGCAGTATGTATTCATTGATGCCGGACCACGGTACAATTATATGCCGGGCAGACTGATATAAGGAAACAGGAGATAAGAAATGACCAATTACATGGATGAGTATCGCAGATGGTGCGAAGATTCGTATTTTGATGACAACACAAGACAAGAACTGAAAGCCCTTACCAGCGAGGAAGAGATCAAGGACCGTTTCAGCAGGGAACTGGAATTTGGAACCGGCGGACTGAGGGGAATCATGGGGGCGGGGCTGAACCGAATGAACCGCTATACGGTGAGGAAGGCGACGCAGGGGCTTGCAAACTACATAAACAGTCAGGAGCGTACGGAAAGAAAGGCGGTCATTGCCTGTGATTCCCGCCATAACTCGGCGGAATTTGCCATGGAAGCGGCGCTCTGTCTCTGCGCAAATGGCATAGAGGTATATTTATTTGACAGCCTCCGCCCGACGCCGGAATTATCTTTTGCCGTCAGAGAACTCCAGTGTATGGCCGGAATTGTTGTGACTGCCAGCCATAATCCGCCAGAATATAACGGCTATAAGGTATACTGGGAGGACGGCGCTCAGATTACCTGTCCAAGAGATGCGGATATTATGCGTGAAGTAAAGGCGGTAAGCGACTTTGCTTCTGTGAAATATATGGGGCAGAGAGAAGCCGTGTGCGGCGGACTCTTACATTTTATTGGGGAGGAAATCGACTGCCGCTACTTATCGGAGCTTAAAAAGCTTGTGCAGGAGCCAGAGCTTTTAAGAGAAAGGGCACGGGAACTGAAGATTGTTTATACGCCTCTTCACGGTACAGGAAATGTTCTGGTCAGAAGAATTTTAAAGGAATTGGGATTTGAATCGGTATATGTGGTAGAGGAACAGATGCAGCCGGATGGTGATTTTCCAACCGTAGAATCGCCGAATCCTGAAGATAAAAGGGCGTTTGCCATGGCGCTTGAGCTGGCTGAGGAGACAGGGGCGGATGTTGTATTGGCGACTGATCCGGATGCAGACCGCCTTGGCGTATATGCCAGAGATGAAGAGACTGGAAACTATATGGCATTTACCGGCAATATGTCTGGAATGATTCTCTGCAATTACCTGTTGGAACACAGAAAAGAGAGAAATACGCTGCCAGAATGCGGTGCGGTGGTTACGACAATTGTATCGGGTAAGATGGCAGGTGCTGTCTGCCGGGATTACGGGGTAAAGCTTATTGAAACCTTAACCGGTTTTAAATATATTGGGGAACAGATCCGCCTTTTTGAAAAGCAGGGTACTTATGAATACCTCTTTGGCTTTGAGGAGAGTTATGGCTGCCTCGTCGGCACTCATTCCAGAGATAAGGACGCAGTAGGAGCCGTCATGGCGCTGTGTGAGGCTGCGGTCTATTACCGGACGAAGGGGCTGACCCTTTGGGACCAGATGCAGAAGCTCTATAAACGATACGGGTATTATAAAGAAAGTATCCATACCATTGTGAAAACGGGTACGGATGGCGCGGCATTCATGAATCGCTTAATGGAGAATATGAGGAATAATCCCCCAAAATCACTTGGAGGTCTCAAGACCGTCAAGGTTCGTGATTATCTTAAGGGTGATACTGGTCTTCCAATATCAGATGTGCTGTATTTTGAACTCGAAGGCGACAGCTGGCTCTGTATCAGACCGTCGGGAACGGAACCTAAAATTAAGATTTACATAGGGACCAGAGGAAAGGACGAGAGGGAGGCAGAAGCCCGGCTTGGCGCAATATGGGAAGAAGCCGAGAAAATACTGGAGGAAAAGCGGAGTTAGCGTGTGCGAAAACACCGCCGCAGAAGGAGGCCGGGAGCATGAAGTTGTGTTCCCGGCCTCCTTCCGCCGCTAAAATCGTATAACAAAACAGTCTGCATATTCCCCGCCTGTGGCTGACTCCGGCGGCAGATGAAGGATCAGTGCGCCGAATTCGGTGGTATAGTCCACCGGTTCTCCAGTCCGCATGAGCGTTACCGAGGCAATCTGTTTTTTAGGCTCCGGAAGGTGAAGGCAGAGCTTCGAAGGCAGGGACGCGGTCTCTTCGTAGAGGTAGAATGCATAAACGGTATCTTTCTTTGCCGTATACTTTACCCGGTTTTCATAATAGGGTGCCGTGATTTCTGTCTCATAGATGCCTTCTCCGTGGACGTCCAGCCATTTGCCCATATCTCTTAAAGAGGACATGGCAGGCGCCGGCAGAAGTCCATCCGGTTGAGGGGCCACGTTGAGCGCCAGATTTCCGCCTTTTGATACGACGTCCAGCAGCAGGTGTACCAGCTGGCGGCCGGACTTAAAGCAGTCTGTGTAATGGAAGGAAAATTTTTCACCGACCGTTGTGCACGTCTCCCACGGCACGAAGAGCGGCGCATCCGGGATTTCCTTTTCCGGTGTGATGATATTTTCATATTCGCCGCCTGCG